>JBBRMC010000123.1:0-8378 GCA_038231055.1 Leptolyngbyales cyanobacterium | reverse complement strand
GCGATTGCTTCGGCAAATGATGTGCAGCAAGCGGTAGAAGCCAGCACGATCGGGAGTAACGTATCGCTTCAAGTCAACCGGAGTGGTCAGACTGTGACCCTCTCGATCCGACCAGGAGAGTTTCCGGTGAACGCGGGTTAAAGGCTGGACTAGACATTAAGATAGCCCAGCGGTGAATTTGATCACAAAAACAGGAGGAGTGTGAAATATTCCTCCCGTTTTTGTTTGCGCTGTCTTTTGCAGAGTCTCCATTCAACCGTTTGCTCCCTATTTAGGATGGTGCGAGCGAGCGAAATATGCTATTTCTCTAGCAATTAAAAGGTTTGTCAGTTTAGCGTATGGAACCGAATCATCAACTACAATTAAACGATTTTGCTGTCTTTCCAAAGCACGTAGGCGTTTGGCAGGGTGACTGGATCAGACTCGATCACAATGCCCAAGAAACGATGCGATTTACAGGGTTGTTGACGCAGCAAATTATCGACAATCAATGGATTCAAACGAACCATCACGAATTTCCAGATGGAAAGAAAGTCACGCAAAATTTTGTGGGTCGAGTGATTGGCGTGGGCAGAGTTGCGATCGAAAGCTCCGATCCGCCTTTTCTAAATTATCTAATGACAGCTCAAGAAGTGGAGCACCTGTTGGTCTTTAACGTTCGTGATAAAGCAACGGGAAATCTTCTAGCGACCGAAACCATTAATTTAGTTCAGCCCAATCAGCGCATCCGCACCACTCAATCCTTCTCGATCGACGGTGAGTTTCAAGGAGTGATGCTGATTGTTGAGCATCGAGTTGATTAAGCTGCTCATGGGCTATTTCGCTACAAAAAGCGGCGGAGACATTTCATAAAACATCCCTGCCGCTTATTAATTGCGATATCTAGTTATCGAATTAGTGGTTCATCGTGATTTGCTGACGCTCTACTTCTAACAAGTCAAGCAGTCTTTGATCGCCTCGCTCTTGAGCAGCTTGCAATCGACGTTGCAGATTGCTTGTCAAATTCGCCCGGTGCAACTGACTCACATCTCGCTGAGACACTCTCGCAGCAGCCTTTGATCGAGAGGCGTGTGCCGCTTGGGTCAAGGCGGTCAGATTTCCTTGAGCATCACGATCGACGTGATAGGTCGCTCCTCGGTAGAGCAAATCATAGGATCTGGGTTGAAATGACTGAGGTTGAGCAGCCGTCGGATCGGCGTGATAGGTAGCCCCACGATACATTAAGGTGTAGGGTTCTTGAAGACGTGGCGCAGGCTTAACAGGTCGTCCCGCATTGTCGGGTCTAGATTGAGTCGGGTCGTAGTCGTAGGTGTTGCCACGATAGATGAGTTTCATGATCGCTTCTCCAAAATGCTTTGTGTCGGGTGAAGAGAAGCGCGTTCCTTCAGGAGTATCCCTTACTTCCGTCCCGTCTGTGTCGTGAGAGGGGATGAACGTTTTTTCTTCTGTATCTAATCATACAGTTTTCTAGAAGAAAAGGGTAATCATCCGATCGGATGAAACCACGACCAAATTGGGGGAATAGCCGACCCTAGCGTTTTATATCATAGCCAAACAGGTTGGGATCGACTTCACCAAGTTCTAAATCTGCCAGCCCATATTGTGCCCACCGTCGATCGACCATTGCCGCAACCTCAGGGTCAGACACCAACGGCTCAGCCCACGGACGATCGGTTTCTGGGTATAGCTTTGTCGTCGCATCAATGCCCATCTTGCTGCCTAACCCTGGCTTTTCGGTTGCAAAATCTAGGGAGTCAAACGGGTTATCGGGCAAGATAAACACATCTCTAGCGGGGTCAACTTTTGACGTGATTGCCCAAACAACCGCTCTTGGGTCGCGAATGTTGATGTCTTTGTCTACTACAATCACAAATTTTGTATAGCTAAACTGCGGTAGCGCACTCCAAAATGCCAGGGCGGCGCGTCGGGCGTGACCGGGATACACCTTGTCGATCGAGATCACGGCTGCTTTATAGCTCAGCGCCTCCATCGGCAAAAAGAAATCGACAATTTCGGGCACCTGTTGTCTGAGAATCGGGGTGTAAACACGATTTAAAGCCAGCGCCATCATCGCGTCTTCTTTGGGTGGGCGACCGCTAAACGTCGTTAGATAAATCGGGTCTTTGCGGTGAGTCATGCAGTGAAATCGGAATAGAGGCGCGTTCTGATTCACCCCGCCGTAGTAACCCATGTGATCCCCTGCCGGACCGTCTACGCCGACTTCTCCAGGGGTGACCGTGCCTTCTAACACGAATTCAGAGGTGGCAGGCACTTCTAAATCAACGGTTTTGCACTTGGCTAAGTGAATACCCGATCCGCCATAAAGTCCGGCAAACAGCCACTCAGACATATCGATCGGAACAGGAGTTGCCGCCGCCAAAATCACAAGCGGATCGACTCCAATCGCGATCGCGACCTCTAAATCTTGCCCCATCGCCGCCGCTTTTCTTAAATGACGAGTCGGACCACGCACCGAAAGCCACTGCACCGTCATTGTGTTTTTAGACTGCAACTGTAATCGATACACGCCCACATTTGGGATCTTGGTTTCGGGATCTTTGGTGATCATCAGTCCCAATGTCATCACCTTGCCTGCATCACCGGGATAGACACGCAGCATCGGCAACGTGGTTAGATCTACCTCATCACCCTTGAGCACCACTTGCTGACAGGGCGGAAACAGATCACGATCGGGCTTTGCCCGCAAAACATCAAACAAAACTTTGCCGAGGTCGATCGCTTGAGAGACTTTTTTGGGTGGTCTGGGTTGATAGAGCAGCGCCAATTTTTTGCCCAACGTCTCTAACTCTTGCGGAGACTCCATATTCATTGCCCAGCAGACTCGCTCGACTGTGCCTAAAAGGTTGATCGCGACGGGATAAGGAGAGCCTTTGACCGTCTCAAACAGCAACCCAGGACCACCCCGTTGCAACATTCGATTGGCAATCTCAGCAATCTCTAAATCTGAGTCAACGGCGGCACTAATGCGGCGCAGTTGTCCCCGTTGCTCAAGCTGTTTAATGAATCCTCGCAGGTTTCTCGCCATGATGAAGCAATGTAAAGTCTTATTCTCATTATGAAGCGAGAAGCCATCAAAACGCTGTTTTTAGGTTCAACCTGGGCAGTTTACGAAAAGATTGCGTTATTCATCCACTTAATGCTCTCCCGGCTCAGGTGCGGTGGGAGTGGCGCACCCAAGTCTCACGAGATATCTCTAAAAGGTCGGCTGGTTCTAGAAAATAAAGCGGCTCTGGAGTTCTTTACCTGTCGGACGACGGCACCGATTACCATGCTTCAGCACTTTGATCAGTACTCTGCCGGAGAGCATCAAGCTTGATGAGGAAATGACGCAGATCAAGGAGTCGGCGGAAATTTCACCCCGTCTACGACCTTACCCGGTGCCCCTAAAGATTTAGCTGCTCCATTGTTATAAGACACCAAAACGCCACCTGCATTTCCGGTGCTGATGCTGACTTGCTTTTGTCCTCCCCACACTTTTTGAGTGCCTTTTGACAGAGTGCCTTCAAAGGCGACCTTTCCGTCCACAGTCACTTGCACCCAGCTATCGTCGATCACATTCAGGTTGACCGCAACCGGTTTATCGCTGGCACTAGGACTCGGTGACGCTGATGAAAGAGTCGAGGGCTTAGCGGAATTTGACGGCTGTGCTGTCTGCAACGCTGTGCTATTAGTTGTCAGAGGCTTAGATGTGGGCGGTTTAGCCTTTTGAGGTTGATTGACCAGGTTAGCGATAATTAGCGCCACCGCTCCTAGCCCGATCGCGCCTCCAAGCCAATAGAGCCACAAAGGACGCTCAGACGGCTCGGATAAAACTTCGGCGGGCGGCTCTGACTGAAGCAGTTCTGCCTCATAGCGCGGTACTGGCGGCTCGACCGCAAATTCTTTTGATAAGGCAGTTCCATCTAAGCCCAAGGTGTCAGCATAGCGACGAATAAACCCCTGGATGAAGACTGGCTCTGGCAGCAGATCCAATCGTCCATCTTCGATCGCAGTTAGTAGCCGCAAAGGAATGTAAGTTTTGGTCGCGACTGCTGCTAAAGACACCGATCGGGCTTCGCGTTCATGGCTCAGTTTTGAACCAATGGTTTTGAGTTGCTCTGCCTGTGTTGATGAATCCAAATACTCCACTGCTCCCCCCGTGGTTTTCTGTCACGATATCAGATATCTGCTCCTGTTAAAACGATAAGGTAAACCCTGGTGTATTAGTCAAGAGTAGGTCTTTAGTGTTGACAGAAGGATTAACAGACTGCCTTGGGTCGCCATAGTTCAGCATGACGGAGTAGGGCGATCGAGAATGCAAAGGTTAAGCCTGATGTTTTATAGTACTGATCCCGGATGACGTAAGGCGCGATCAACCCTGTCGTCGGGCACCGATCTAGGTTCTTCCTTGAGAGCGACCCGAAAATTCGATAATCAAGGCAAAATATCAGGGACGTTGGGCTAATTATTCAGGTTCTTATGCAGATTGATCACATTCATTTTTATGTCAGAGACGCTCGTGAGACGCGAGACTGGTTTATTCAAAAAATTGGCTTCCGCGCAGTTCCACGAGAATTTTTTACCGTTCCCTCTTGCCATCACACCCACACAGAAGTTGTTGCAAGCGGTTCTATTTACTTTGTCTTCTCGTCTGCTCTTGAAGAATCTAGTCCAGTCAGTGATTTTTTAAAGACTCATCCGCCCGGGGTGATCGATGTGGCGTTTGCTGTAGAGAATGTTGAGGCTGTGATAGCGCGCGCGATCGCTCAAGGAGCCACCGTTCTTCAGCCGCTTCAGCAAGAACATCCAAAATGGGCGCAAATTGCCGCGTGGGGAACCCTAAGACACACGTTGATTGAGCGCTCTATCGATTTGTCGCCCGTGGGCAAAAACTCCAATACGTTTCCAGATGTCACATTTAGCCGCATTGATCACGTTGTTCTCAATGTCGCACTCGGCGATTTAGATCGAGCCGTTGATTGGTATGAAACTATTCTCGGCTTTGAACCCCAGCAGATGTTTGCGATTAAAACCGATCGGTCTGGGCTATGCAGTCGTGTGATGCGATATCCAAACGGTCGGGTGCAAGTGCCGATTAATGAGCCGACCTCAGGCAATTCTCAAATTCAAGAATTTTTGGATTTGAATCGGGGGGCAGGAGTGCAGCATATTGCGATTCATACTGAGAATATTGTGGATGCGGTCGCTCAACTGCGTCAGGCGGGGCTGTCTTTTTTAAATGTGCCCACCAGCTATTACACTCAGGTGCGCCAGCGGGAGAATTGCGTTTTGTCTGAGTCTCAGATCGCAGACATTGAAGCTCAACAGATTTTAGTCGATTGGCAATCAGAGATGCCCGAAGCTGTCTTGCTGCAAACCTTTACTCAGCCAGTCTTTGAGCAGCCTACTTTCTTTTTTGAACTGATCGAGCGGCAAACTTACCGAGTTCACGATCGACTTCATCAAGCTCAGGGGTTTGGCGAGGGAAACTTTAGAGCGTTGTTTGAAGCGATCGAGCGAGAACAGTTAAAGCGAGGCAGCCTGAAATCTTAGAGATTAACGGCGATCGCGTTCCAAGTCATAAATCGCTTTTTCCCAATACCAATCTTCAGACATACCGGGATTTTTGAGCTTTAGCTGGGCGACGAGATTGCTGACGATGCTGCGATCGTACCCTACGAGTCGCCTCAATTTGTCTTGAACGTGGGGACTGATTCGCCCAGATGAGACAGAAGGGTTTGGGCGGTTCACAGGGGCGCTTATCCGCGATCGCGGGGCAGGACGGTTGATTTGCTGAATTGCGTTTAACATCGACTGCTGCATCGCTGCATCTCCTCGCTGTGCAAACAGGCTCGCCGCCAATTGATAATTCTCTGAAGCGTAGGTGGTATCCCCCATTTTTTCTAAAACTCGCCCTCGCGCTGCATAGGCATTTGCATCCTGGGGATCGATTTGAAGCGCCCAATCTAAGTCCTCGATCGCGCCTCTTAGATCTCCGTGTTGTGCCTTAGCAATGGCTTGCTGGAGAAATTCACCAATCTCGATCGGGGCAACTGGCTGAGCCAATTGATCGGACGATTGAGGTCTAAGCTGCTGAACGATCGCCATACAGCGCCGACAGTTCGCTGCATCTTTTTGCTCTAGATAAAGTTCTGCCGCTTTTTTGTAATGAACGATCGCTTTACCAATCTGAGCCTTTCGCTGCCAGAGATTGCCTAGCAAATTGTAGGCTCCAGCATGACGGGCATCGAGACGAATCACCTGCTCAGCATCGGCGATCGCCGCTTGCAGATCACCTTGATTCAGGTAGGTCAAACTTCGAGCGAAATAAAATCGGGTGTTGTTGTCGAGCTGGACTGCGGACGTGTAATCCGCGATCGCCCCCACACAGTCATTTAGCTTGAACCGAGCAAGTCCGCGCTGGTAGTAGGCTTCGGTGAAATTGGGTTGGGCAGCGATCGCCTGATCAAAGGCTTGCAGCGCTCCCTGATAATCCTGCATCCCTGCTTTTGCAATGCCTTGTTGATAAAACGATTCGCTCATGATTACCCTGACTACGAAGAAGTTATTTCATACAATTAGCGTGATCAGCACAGTGCAGAGGTGTGAATCTCGATCAACCCAAGATAACAACATCACCTCAAATTAGTCATACATCCCGTTACTCAACAGCACTCATGAAAAGAAAGACTGAGAAGGCATGGATGAAATTAATTTTCCTTTGTTTCGTGGTGTTCTCGCTAATTTTAGGCTGTGGATTGCGATCGACGATTCCAACCATTCCTCCAGGTTTATGCCCTTTGAGGCAAACCTTTCAGGACGAGTTTGATGGCAAATCGCTTGACTCTTCAAAGTGGACGACTCGATTTTGGTGGGGTGATGGCTACATTAATGACGGATCGCTCAGTTACTACACCGACGAAAATGTGTCAGTCAGTGGAGGAGCCGCTCACCTTAAAGTCGAAAAGAGAGAGGTGGCGGGCAAGCAATATGCAGGTGGGTGGATCAACACCTACGGAAAATTTTCTCAAACCTATGGATACTGGGAAGTCAGAACTAAAATCGCCTCAGGAGATGGGATGTCATCGTTTTTTGATTTTGGAGCCGTCGATCGCTCATGGCCCCCCGAAATCGATGTGTTTGAGATTCCGCAGCAAGAGCGGAAGGTATTTATGACGAATCACTATGATTCTGATAATAAGTCGAATGAAGGGACGTGGGAGAGTCCCGTTCCCCTGAGCTGGGATTATCATACCTATGCCCTACTGTGGAGACCTAACCTACTCGTTTTTTACATTGACGGTCAAGAAAGATGGCGAACCACGGTTGGGGTAGCGACCAAGGCTCTTTATCCGGGTATCGGTGCCGCAGTCTGTAGCGGATGGTGTGGCGATGTATCGAAGGCTAAGTTGCCTAGAGTGATGGACATAGACTATTTCCGCACCTATGCCGAAGACTGTTCAAAGTCAACCCCTGCCGCTACTCCACCTCCTAGGCAACGATCGTAGGAACTTGAGGGATGGGTGAACCCTCGTCTACAGGTTTTCTGACTTTGCCTTGAGTTTCGTCGCCGTTCTGAGAATTTGTCCAGCTAAAATTGCGGCTCCAAACCCATTATCGATGTTGACGACTCCAATTCCTGCTGCACAAGAATTGAGCATCGTTAACAGGGGTGCGAGTCCGTTAAAACTAGCGCCATATCCGACGCTGGTGGGCACCGCAACGATCGGGCAATCTGCCAATCCCCCCACCACGCTGGGCAGCGCCCCTTCCATGCCTGCAACAACGATCAGCACATCGGCATCATTCAAAACGTGCAGATTATCCAGCAATCGATGAATTCCGGCAACTCCAATATCCCAAAGCCGCTGAACCTTAAAGCCACAAAGCTCGGCGGTGACAGCAGCTTCTTCGGCAACGGGGAGGTCTGCGGTTCCGGCTGAGAGGATGCCGATCGTGCCTAAGGTGTGGGAGTTTGAAGCGGATGGGTTGAGGGCACAGATTCGAGCCATTGCATAGTAGTGAACATCGGGCACGATCGCTTGAATGGCTTCATAGACGTTCGGCTCGATGCGGGTTGCCATGATCGTTGCGGTGCGATAGCGCATCGCCTCCATAATCTGAGCGATCTGCTGGGGCGTTTTTTTCAATCCCCAGATTACTTCAGGAAAGCCTGTCCGCAGGGCACGATGATGATCGATGTGGGCAAAATCTCCGACCCGTTCGTATGAAAGATTTTTGAGTTTCTTGAGGGCATCTTCGGGGCTAACGTTCCCTAGAGCAACGGAGTCGAGCAACATTTTGAGGGCTTCGGGTTGAGTCATTGTGAACGGGAGAGAGGACATTTCGGATTCTATTAATCTTCCTTAATTCTAAGT
>JBBRMC010000122.1:0-8396 GCA_038231055.1 Leptolyngbyales cyanobacterium | reverse complement strand
TGACCGCGCAAGGTTGCCAATTCAGTCGCAAACTCTTCTTGCAGCTTTTGCAGCGTGGCTAAGTCTTCTTTCTTCACTAAGTCAGCCGTAGACGCTGCGATTAACTCGTTGACGCGATCGAGACACGCATTCAACCCGGCTGCAAACTCGAAGCGAGTCAGGGCGCGATTGCCGCGAAAGGTCTTGTCAGGATAGCCCACAATACAGCCATAGCGCTCGACGAGGGATTGCAGCGCTTGAAATGCCCAGTCGGTGGGTCTGACATCCGAGAGTTGTGAGACCGATGTGACTTGACCCAAAATCGTAGAAGGATTGGCGGGTAGAGTCTCGATCGGTGCTAATTCATTGGCTGAAACAGATTGAGCTAAAAGACGAGTTGAGCGTGGAGTTTCGATAGATTGCGGAACCCCTATCTCCACGGGTGTTTGGGCTAAAGCTGATTTAGAAGTTTCTGCGGAGGCAGAAGCAGCCATCAATGCTGTCATACCCATCGGGGTCAATAACAGAGCACTCCAGTTCATTTGAGACATTTCCACTCCTCACACTAAAAAAATTGAGAACACAAACATTAGAAAGGCGCGATCGAGTCAGCGCACGATTCGTGATGCCGCTCGTTTGTAGAAGTGATTTGTATCTGTCTCTACAAACGATTGGACGGATGACTAAGGCTTTACTTCACTCTTCACAGTTTGCAAAGCGCGAGTTGCCGTCTCAGTCGGAATGCGCGTGTAGTCAAGCCCATTGTTGAGCGCCTGACCATCGGTTAACACCCACTCAACCCATTTCTTCACTGCCGCCGCTTTGTCCGGATCATATTGTTTGTAAATCATCATCCAGGTCAGCCCAGTGATCGGGTAGCCAGACTTAGGATCGCCTTCAAACACTCGGAAGTTATCGGGAAACGTAACAGTCGAGAGCGCTTCATTTGCCGACTCAACCGACGGCATCATAAATTCGCCCTTCTTGTTTTGCACCTGAGCCACCGACAATTTGTTTTGCTTGGCGTAAGCATATTCAACGTAGCCAATGCTGTTGGCGGTGCGAGATACCTGAGCTGCTACACCCGGATTTCCCTTCCCTTTGATCGGGTTGGTCGTCCATTTAGGAGCCGTGCCTACGCCCACTCTGCCCTTAAAGTAGGGGCTGATGGCACTCAAGTGATTGCTAAAGATAAACGTGGTGCCGCTACCATCGGCGCGAACGACGCTTTTGATTTCTGAGTTGGGCAGATTCACACCGGGATTGTCTTGCGCGATTTTAGGATCGTTCCAGCGAGTAATGCGCCCAGCAAAAATTTCAGGGAGTGCAGTGCGTGAAAGCTTGAGGTTAGAAACCCCTGGAAGATTATAAACGACTGCAACTGCGCCGCCTGCGGTGGGTACCAAAAGCACGCCCTTGCCGACTTTTTTCATATCGTCATCGGTCATCGCAGCATCACTGCCGCCAAAATCGACTACGCCCGCGATGACTTGTTTGATGCCGCCCCCGCTTCCGATCGCCTGATAGTTGACTTTGATGTCAGGATTTTTTTTCTGAAACTCAGCGATATAGCGCTCATAAAGCGGAGCCGGAAACGTAGCTCCTGCCCCATTTAGCGTGACGGCTTGAGCGATCGCCGTGAGAATCGGTGCAAAGGCAACTGCTACGGTGACAACCGAAGTGGTCAATGTTCGACGAAAAACAACTGTTGAAAAAGCCATCGTGCCGTCCTCAAGCAAAGACTGATTAGAGATTGAGTGATTAAACAAACAATCTCTGTCAACCCTACAATTGAAGTGGTTAAGCACAAACAAACGGACGAATAAATAATCGTTAATTTTAGGTAAAATTCAGTTTAAGAAGCTATTCAAATGCAGCTTTTTATACACTTCGCTTCAAATTAGTTGTTTTCTATGGTCATTTGAAACATTTTCTATTACAATCCTTCTGAAGAATGATTCTTTAACTCTTAAAGCTTAGATTCCCTTTGATGAAGGGAATCAGAGTTATCTAAAAAACTGAAACGAATGGCAAGTATCCCCTTTTAAAGGAATAGCTATTTGATTCAGATCGGTGATTTTTAGAGCGTTCGTCTGCGGCTTCACAGTTCGATCTGCTAAAGCTAAATTTTAAGAATAAGATGGGTTGAAAATCTGAATTTACAGAATTACAGAAATGCGATACAGATTCGTTCTCTAAACTAATAGAGGTTTGATGAGAGAGATCGCTTTGCCACAGAGATTTTAGATTGTAGTCCCCTATTCTCACCACGACCATGCAGAGCGAATTTGGAAAACTTCCCTCAATGCCCCAGTTTTCTCCATTGAACAATTTGCCTGCTCCCATGAAGGCATTAGTGCGACCGATGTTATTTGCCTCCTTGGGGCTTCATGCGCTATTGCTATTTGTGCCCTTCCCCAGTGAGACCCAGGAGTCAAAACCGCCTCAAGAAAAGACGGTCAAGGTGACACAATTGCCGTCTACATCCAAAATTACAGGTGCTAAACCTAGCGTTAAGCCGTCTCTGGCTGCCAAAAACCTAGCCGTTCCTAAGCGTTTGATCGCTCGACCTCAGAGCGCCATTCCGCCTATTCCTTCTCAAATAAAACCTGTCCCAAAAGTCGAGCCAGCACTTCAAAAGACCCAGCCTGCTAGTGAAGCACAATCATCTGCCGCTGATCTGAATAATCCGCTCACCACCTTTCCCCATTTTCCAGGGGCACAGCCTGGGTGTCTTGGCGTTCCTTCTTGCTATTCAACGGGTAAGGATTTAGCGATCGTCTCCAGCTATTTTGAGAAAGAGCTTCCCAACAAAAAATACACCGTTCAGCCGAGTCCGCCTGAGAGCGATCGTAGAGTCTACGAGATTTCAAAAGAGGGCACAAAACAGTTTCTCAGCTTAATTTTTGATGGCAATTCGACTTTGTATGTGTTGGCAGATGCGCCGCGATCGCTGGCTGATTTGCGAAAAACAGTACAGATTCCCCCTGAATTCACCAACAATATTTTGTCGCAACTCTCGCAATCAGTGAGCGGCTCTGAGTTGTCGAGTGACCTGAATCCGACTCCTGATAATTTTGCTAATCCCAATGCGTTTTTCACCAGTTTAGGCGGAGCCGATGCCCAAGGCTTTGAAGTCGCCGCCGAGACCAATCCAGAAGTCGAAAGTCTCAAGCTCGTTCAAGGACAAACGCCTACTCAGCTATTCAGCAGCTTCTTTAGTAGCAGCTTGCAAAATAACGGATTTGAGTCAACGCCGATCGCCAGTGGTTATGGGGGAGGAGAGTTGTATCAGATTAAAAAAGGCAGTTCTAAACCGTTTTATCTCAATTTAGTGCCGACCCAAGACGGAGCATCTACGATCGTAGTAGTTTGGCGCAGTCAACCGACTTAGATGGGGAAAGCAAAACCTCCGAGTTCTTGAAGAATTTGGAGGTTTTTAGTTAGCTGAGATCTTGCACCTGATTGAAAATCCCTCGTTGCTCGCATTCACGGGCGGGACACCATCGCAGTGAAGAGGCTGGTGCAAGACCTCAGTTAGCGTCGATCGCCCTATTGCCAGTTGGAAAATCTTCTACAACAGTTGAATCAGAATCTAAAGTAGCAAGCTCGATCGTCTCCTCACAACTTCCTCAAACTTTACTTCTACTCTTGAAACATTAATCATAGTAGAGGTTTAGAAAATGAGTACTTCCCTCGATCGACCTGAAGGAGCGGTGGAAACTATTCAAGCCGAGGTCGTTCCTACAGAGACTGAAACCCAATCTGAAGGAAAAGGAAATACAGAGGAATTTACAATCAGCGGTGACGATTTAGTTGCCAAGGTGAAGGAACTCATTCATCAAGGCAATATTCGCCGCATTATCCTTAAAAACGAGGAGCGGACATTAATCGAAATCCCACTCACAGTTGGAGTCGTGGGTGGCGTTCTCAGCGCTGCTTTGTTTCCTGTGATTGCGGCGGTGGGTGTCATTGGCGCAATGGTTGCACATCTGACGATCGTGGTTGAGAAAAAAGAATAACTCGATTTTCAGTCCAAAGGAATCTATCCCTTCGCCGATACATCAATGGATAGACCCTCTCATCCTGAAGCTGTCGATCGCTCAACACACTCTACAAAGACCGATATTATTTAATCCACGATCTTTAGTGTTTATTTCAGGAACGCCGCCGTTTGGATGGGCAATTTGGGCAGTGGTTAGATCACTTAAAACTGTTCTGTTGAAGGACGCAAATCAAGTTCTAACGTCCAAGCAGTTCTGTCTTGTTGGTACAGTTGCCAGTAAGTTTCTGCGATCGCGGATGCTGCCAAGAAGTTTGGCTCAGTGCGTTCTGGAACCATTGCTCGTACCCTTGCCGTGTTAATCATGCCGTCAATGATGATGTGAGCGACATGAACGCCTTGAGAACCGACTTCGCGAGCGAGCGACTGTGCCAACGCCCGGAGTCCAAACTTGCCCACTGCTAATCCAGCAAACCGCTTCGCCCCTCTCAGAGAAGCCGTCGCGCCTGTGAGCAAAATGGTTCCCTGCTGACGCTCCAGCATTGCGGGAAGGACTTGTTGAATGCCCAGAAAAGCGCCCAAGCAATTGATTTGCCAAGCCTTTTCAAACTGCTCTGGAGTCAAATCTAGTACGCCACCTGCTTCATAAGCTCCAGCGTTATACACCAAAATTTCTGGTGCCCCTAGCTGCGATCGTGTCTGTTCAAAAGCGGCGGCAACCGATGCAGAATTCGTGACATCTGTCGCCACACTAATGTGTTTGTCCGATCGTGCCATCGTCGATTGAATTTGGGTCAGCGAGTCTACATCTCTTGCCATGAGCGAGATCGAGAACCCTTCAGCCGCAAATCGATGCGCGATCGCAGATCCCAATCCTGGACCCACTCCCATGATTGCGGCAACTTTTAGCTGACTCATGACTGATGGTTCCTAGATGGGCGATTTCATTGTTCATCATATTGCAAAACTACGATCTCAAAGAGATACCTGCTTCATCAGACGCAGCATTGAGTTACGGATCAAAATTGTCTTCACGCAACCCTAATCAAGATAATCGAAAAAGCATTGTCTTTTAATGTACTCCTATGAGATGATTCCTCAAAAGATATTGCTGAATTAGAACTATCTTTGCAATCTATTAGCCTTATTGACATAACTCAATGCTACAAACCGAGAAGCCTCAACTGAATCCCCATCCCCTTAGCCCCTATGTTGCTTGGGCAGGTCAACGCAACCGCGACGCAATTTTGGAAGTGTTCAAGGCAAAGCTGCCGCAGACGAAAGGATCTGTTTTAGAGTTTGCCTCTGGAAGCGGGATGCACATTCACTATTTTGCCCCCCACTTTCAACACCTCAATCTTCGACCCTCTGACCTAGACGACAAAGTGTTTGATAACATCCAGCGCTTGACCCAGGAGACAGAAGCGACGAATGTTCATCCACCCATTCAGCTAGATCTGACGCAACCCGAAACTTGGACTATTGCTGGCGATCCAATCTTTGATGCAATTTACTGCATCAACCTCTTTCAGGTCGCTCCGATTTCCATCGCTGATGGCATGATGCAGTGTGCGGCGAATCTCCTGAGCGATCGAGGCAGTCTCTTGATCTACGGTCCGTTTAAGATCGATGGTAAATTCACCACTGCCTCAAACGAAGAGTTTGACAGCACACTTCGCTCCTACAACGTGCCGGAATGGGGACTCAAAGATACCGCAGACCTGACTCAAGCCGCCCAAAAGAACGGGCTGACCCTTAAAGAGCATATTGAGATGCCTGCGAATAATTTTATGCTGATTTACACCCGCCAGCAGACGAGTGATTTTGGGCTAGAGCCAGATCTGGATTCGACCCAACGCTAAGGGGTGGTGAAGATGCGTCTCCCACAGGTTGAGAACCTGATCGGTGAATCGGGATTTCGATCGTAAACTTGGTTCCTCGACCTGATTCGGAGACGCAGTGCAAGTTTCCACCGTGCTTCTCAGTGACAACTTGGTAACTGATGGAGAGTCCTAGCCCAGTGCCTTTGCCGACTGGCTTGGTCGTAAAGAAGGGATCAAAGATCCGTTGGCGCACGGTTTCGGGGATTCCTGATCCGTTGTCGGCGATCGAGATAGCAATCCAACCTCCTCGACAGACCTCAGTGCGAATCGAGATTTGGCTGGGGTCTGTTTGGCGGTCATCGGGTGTTGGCGGTTGATTGTATTCTTCTAAAGCGTCGATCGCATTGCCCAACAGATTCATAAAGACCTGATTGAGCTGCCCCGGATAGCAATCGACTAATGGCAATGAACCGTATTGCTTAATCACCTGGATGCCCTGCCCTTCAGAAGTATCTTTCAAGCGGCTATGCAAAATGACGAGCGTACTCTCGATCCCGTCATGAATATCCACTGCCTTCGCTTCTGCTTCATCAAGGCGAGAGAAATTTCGCAGCGATTTGACGATTTCGCGAATGCGCTCGGTTCCCACCTGCATCGACTTCAGCACCTTACTCAGGTCGCCTTGGAGAAAGTCTAGATCAATTGCGGCAGCTTCCGACTGAATCGCAGGTGGCGGATTGGGATAGTGCGCTTGATAGAGCGTTAACAGCCCCAGTAAGTCATCAAAGTATCGGTGTGCGTGGGTGAGGTTGCCATGAATAAAATTGACCGGATTGTTGACTTCATGGGCAACGCCTGCGACCAATTGCCCCAGACTCGACATCTTCTCAGTTTGTACTAACTGAAGCTGGGTTCTTTGAAATTCGTGCAGAAGTTGTTGTAGTGACTCATTGCTTTGAGAAAGTTCTACTTGTACCTGTTTGCGCTGCTGAATTTCACGGGTCAATTCGTCAATCTTCTGATTAAGTAAGGTGAAATCAGAGTTGGCGGACGATCGAGGCTCTAGGCGCACCAGGTTCAGGGCAGGAGCCTCAGCAGACCAGGGACGAACCACAGCGCCTTCTGCACGACAATTGCAAGTTTGTCCATCAAATTGACGCAAGGTTAAGCAACCCAACACCAATTGCCGACTTCTGGAGCAAGCTTGGAGATAGTGAGTCACTTGCTCAGGAGACTCGATCGCGAAATCCCACAAAAATTTTCCCGAAAGTTCCTTTGCTCGTGCCTTGAATAGGGCTGCCAAGGATTTATTGCTGGCTAAAATCTCTCCTTCACTGGTTACGAGCATCATCGGCTCTGGCAAGATTTGAGCAAGATTAAGAAACTGTTCGGGGGTCATAACCGTGGAGAGAATGGAGCGAGTCTAGGGGTGTTAAAGGGCGCGATTGATTGGGCATTGAGCAAATCGCACTCAATACCCGATTTTGGTTACTTGAAGTATTCTCTGCCTTCAGCTTCTTCGGCTTCTTCAGTGGGCTTTAAGTAAACAACCACTCTGCATCCCGATGCACCTTGTGCGATCGTTTCTTGCAACTCCACCTTGGCATAACCCAGATTGTCGGCAGCGATCGAGCCGAAGACGTTAGAGGTCATCATACACATGGAAGGGCGACCGACCACTTTTTCGACAAAGGGGCAAACCCGATTGCCAAAGACAATTTTTTCATCGGTTTGCTCGATGATGTAGAAATCGCCCTGAATTCGAGCTTTTAGATCTACCAAGACATCGGCAACCTGCTCGCGGGAAAGGTTAGAAACTTGGAGGGCAGCTTTATAGGCATGATCAATCTGTCTGCCCATTGTTTGACCGACAACGCTAATGAACCCGGAGGCTTCCTCTAATCCAACCACGTCCTGTAGCGTTCCTGATAACTCCCGAATTAAGGTTCGCAGAAAAACATCCCGCTCTAACGGTAGATCGATCTCACTCAGTAGGGGTGTCGTTGCCAGAGATTGACTCATAGAAATTCCTCCGAAGGCTAAAAAGATTAAGCTAAATCTGGGTTTAGTGTTCCCCATAAGTTCTTGCAGATAACGACGATCGTTCTACAGATCGATTTCGCTTGGAATTGCATTATGAGCTTATAAGAATAGGTAGTTTTGTCGGAGAAACTTCGGTATCGTAAAGCACTGCATCGGTGCGACAGCCGCGATAAGCCAGGATGTAAAGTTCTTTAAGATCCCGAATGAACGGATACCGAGGATTTGCACCTGTACATTGAGCATCGAAGGCTTGATCTGCCATTGTTTCGACTTGTTCATGGAATTGTTGCTCATCAGCATCAGGCGGTTGTCGAAATGGAGGGCACACGATTCTTGTGAACATCGCTCACTGCCCCGTAACGCTTGACTCCGCTGCCCAACAAAAAATACACCGTTCAGCCGAGTCCGCCTGAGAGCGATCGTAAGGTTTACGAGATTTCAAAAGAGGGCACGAAACAGTTTCTCAGCTTAATTTTTGATGGCAATTCGACCTTATTTTGTCGCAACTCTCGCAGTCGATGAGCGGATCTGAGTTGTCGAGTGACCTC
>JBBRMC010000121.1:0-8397 GCA_038231055.1 Leptolyngbyales cyanobacterium | reverse complement strand
GAAAGTCATAGCGCACTAAAACCCAAGCGATCAGTGTTCCAAAGATGCCATTAAACAGAGCCGCCACCAGGGAAGTCGTAAACGTCACATCATAGGTTGACAGCGCGATCGGACTCGTCGCAATTCGCCAAAAATTAGCCGAACCTTCAGTGCTTGCTTTGAGAAACATCGCGCCGATCGGTAGAAATAGCATGACGCTGAGATAGCCGATCGTGACTCGCCACGTCCAGGGAATTTGAGCCAATTTAGTCAGAAGCGGTTTCCGGTCGGGTGGCTTCTGAACTTCATCAATTTGAGGAGAAGAGACCATCGTAATCGTTAGGAGTGAGCAGTCTAATTAACAGAATTCTAGGAACGCTTTTTGTCACGTCCCTAGAATCATAGAGCAATAGAATCGAGCGATCGTGCTCAGATTCTAAATAGAACGAAGAGCATTATTTGTTGATAGAGGCTTCGATCTTGTCAAACACGCCACCATCGTCAAAAAACTTCTTCTGGAAGTTATCCCAGTCACCATAGTCTTTGATGGTTCCCAAAGTCTTCACTGCCGGGAATTTGTCTGTATTTTCTTTTTGACCTGCGGCAGCGGAATCAATCGGACGATAGCCTAGCTTGACAAATTCTTGCTGCGCTTCGGGCGTGAACAGAAATTTCACAAACGCCTCAGCCACTTCTCTCGTACCATGCTTGTCAACGTTCTTATCGACGATCGAGACCGGAGTGTCGATCGAGATATTTACATCAGGAACCGTATACTCGAGTTTCTCACCTTTACTGTTCGCCAGAATGATCTCGTTCTCATAGTTGATCAACGCATCGCCCTGACCCTGTTTAGCAAAGGCATCGGTTGCTTCACGAGCATCTTTGGTTAGCACTGCCACATTCTTAAAGGCTTTTGTGACAAACTCTGTGGCTTTTGGTTCATCTGCGCCTGATTTGAGTGACGCATTCCACAGAGCCAAAAAGTTCCAGCGAGCTACGCCAGATGTTTTGGGATTTGCAGTCACCCACTTAACATCATCTCTAGCGAAGTCGTTGAAGCTCTTAATATTTTTAGGATTGCCCTCTCGCGTCGTGATTACTGCCACGGTTTTAGCCACAATGCCATTATTGGGAACTTTGGTTGCCCAATCTGCGCTCACCAGACCAGCTTTGACCAGTTTGTTGGTGTCTCCTGCTAGCGCCAAGTGAGCTATGTCCGCTTCTAAGCCATCAATGATGGCGCGAGTTTGAGTGCCTGATCCACCATAGCTTTGCTTAAAGGTAACGGTCTGACCCCCGTGATCTTTTTTCCACTGCTCAACAAATTTAGGAATAATGGCATCATGGGCAGGCTTAGGAATCGCGTAGCCTACCAGCGTTAATTCGATATCTTTTTGATTTTGAGAAACCGGGCTTCCTCCAGGACTGGCTGTTGTCGAGTTGGTTCCACTACCGTTTGAGCAGGCAGCGATCGTAACGCTCAACGTCACGCCTACGATAAAGAGTGACATGAACCCTTGCAGTGACTTAAAGCTAAAGCGATTCAAACGTTGCTGATTTAGATTTCTCCACCAATTAATGGCATCTTGCCGTAACCGCATGACTCTCTCCCCTTATCTACCGTTAGTTGGTAGGAATATCGTATTTAGTGTTTAACAAATCGTACCGAGAGACCGTTAAAAAGGCAAGAAGAAATTACTAATCTTCGATAGGGAATGTGGGGTTTCTGATTAGCAAGACCCAACAACCCTCCTAAGGGAGTTGCACGATCGCTACAAAATGGGTCTATTGATTGAAGGAGCCAATTGCCCAATTCTCCTCTAAATCGGTAGTAGCCATATCATAGGAGCCGCGTTGATGGCTAAACCCATCCGTTCGACTAAACAGCACCGCAGAAAGATCGCTCGTTGGTTGTTAAAAGATGAGCGTACTGGAAAAGAAGGACGACACACCCAGCATTCTTGGTGGCAGGTGATGTGTTTAACCGGAGTCGATTACTTTTCAACTCTGGGCTATCAACCGGGAATCGCTGCCCTCGCCGCCGGATCTCTATCTCCGATCGCAACCCTAATCTTAGTGTTGCTGACGCTATTTGGCGCACTGCCAATTTATCGCCGAGTCGCGGAGAAAAGTCCTCATGGGGAAGGCTCGATCGCAATGCTTGAGCATCTCCTTCCTTGGTGGCAAGGCAAACTATTTGTTCTCTGTCTGCTGGGGTTTGTGGCAACGGACTTCATCATCACGATCACGCTATCCGCAGCCGATGCCACTGCCCACATTATCGAAAATCCGCTCACACCTGCTTTTCTCCACCACCAAGCGATCGCCCTGACTCTGGTGCTGGTGGCATTGTTAGGAGCCGTCTTTTTAAGAGGATTTCGAGAAGCGATCGGGCTTGCTGTTTTTCTAGTCAGTGTTTATCTACTCTTAAATCTTGTGGTTGTTAGCACGGGATTCTATCAAGTTCTGCAACAGCCTTCGGTTCTGACTAACTGGCAAACGGCTCTCTTTACCGAGCACCAAAATCCTCTCGCGATGATTGGAGTTTCGATGCTGCTATTTCCTAGACTAGCGCTGGGTTTGTCGGGGTTTGAAACGGGAGTGGTGGTGATGCCGTTAGTCAAAGGGCACCCAAGCGATACCGAAGAACGCCCTAGAGGACGAATTCAAAATACCCATAAACTGCTGACGATCGCGGCTGTGCTCATGAGCTTCTTTCTGATCACCAGCAGTCTGGTCACAACGCTGTTAATTCCGGCAGCAGAGTTTCAAACTGACGGCAAAGCGAATGGACGGGCACTGGCTTATCTTGCTCATTTCTATTTAGGTAGCGGCTTTGGCACCCTTTATGACTTGAGCACGATCGCGATTTTATGGTTTGCGGGGGCATCGGCGATGGCAGGGCTGCTCAACATCGTGCCACGCTATTTGCCTCGCTATGGCATGGCTCCTAATTGGGCACGGGCAACGCGACCGTTGGTTTTGATCTATACCGCGATCGCCTTTGTGATTACGATTCTGTTTCGTGCCAACGTCGAGGCTCAAGGCGGAGCCTATGCCACAGGAGTTTTGGTGTTGATCAGTTCCGCGTCGTTTGCGGTCACCTTATCAGCACGACACCGACGATCGCGGCGTGGAGTCATCATGTTTGGTGCAATTACGCTCGTCTTTCTCTACACAACGGTTGTCAATATCATCGAGCGACCTGAAGGGATTCGCATCGCGGCATTTTTCATCGGTACGATTATTCTCACGTCACTGGTTTCGCGCGTGTGGCGATCGACGGAGTTGCGGATCGAGCAAATCGAGTTAGATGACACGGCTCGTCGTTTTATTGATGAAGAGAGTCACCATACAATTCGGCTGATTGCCAATCGGTTGAATGCAGGCGACGAACGAGAATATTTTCTAAAAGAGAAAGAGGTGCGTGAAGATAACCACATTCCACCAGACGAACCAGTTTTGTTTTTAGAGGTGCAGGTCTCAGATGCGTCTGATTTTGGCGGCACGCTTCGAGTAAGCGGTGTTGAGGCTTATGGCTACCGAATTTTGCGAACTAATAGTGCGGCGGTTCCCAATGCGATCGCCGCACTGTTGCTGAACCTGCGAGATCAGACGGGTCAATTGCCGCATATCTATTTTGGCTGGGCGGAGGGCAATCCAATTCAATATTTGCTGCGGTTCATTTTGTTTGGCGAAGGTGACATTCCCCTAGTGACGCGAGAAGTCTTGCGGCTGGCTGAAAAGAATCCCGATCGTCGTCCTACAATTCACGTAGGCGGTTAAGAATTGCTTTATGAATCGATTAAATTTGAAGGTATTTCAGCAATTTTGGACGATCGCCAAATCCTATTGGCTGGGTGAAGAGAAATGGCAAGCGAGAGGGCTGCTTTTAGGAGTGGTGCTGTTTTTGTTTGCCTATACGGGGTTGAGTGTCATTCTCAACAACAAGCGAGGTGTCTTGATTTCGGCACTTTCTGCAAAAGATGAGCCGCGATTTTGGCAAACGGTAATCATCTTCATCGCTGTGTTGGTGATTTATGCGCCTCTGCTGGCAGGGTATCGATATCTGCGCGATCGTCTCAGTTTGCAGTGGCGACGCTGGTTAACCACTCGATTTGTCGATCAGTATTTTGACGATCGTTCTTACTATCATCTCAACACGTCTAATCTCGATATTGACAATCCTGATCAACGCATCGCAGAAGACGTTCGCAGCTTTACACAAGAATCATTGACGTTTTTGTTGGTGGTAGTGGAGTCGATTCTGTCAGTGATTGCGTTTAGTGGAGTGCTGTGGGGCATTTCTAAACCGCTCGTGATTTTTTTAGTGCTCTATGCACTCGTCGGCACTTTAGTCACCACGTTAGTATTTGGCAAACCGTTGGTGCGGCTTAACTTCGAGCAACTTAAAAAAGAAGCCGACTTTCGATTTAGTCTGGTGCGAATTCGAGAAAACGCAGAAGCGATCGCCTTTTATCGAGGAGAAGACCAGGAATCAAATCAGGTCAAGCACCGATTTTTAGAAGTCTTTGACAACGTTAAACGGCTACTGATTTGGGAATTGAACCTTAATGTTTTGACGAACGCCTACGAATTCATTCCGTTTATTTTACCTGCGCTCGTCGTGGCTCCTGCCATTTTTGCAGGGGAAATGGAGATCGGCAAAGTGACCGAAGCTCAGGGAGCTTTTGTGCGGGTGTTCTTCTCCCTCAACGTTGTGGTTGCCCGCTTTCAGGCGTTGACTACCTTTGGAGCCGGAATCAATCGTCTCTCCACATTCGCTGGGTTTCTAGAGCGAACCGAACCCACGCCAGAATCCGATTCGGTTGCTCCAACCATCCAAACTCTAGAAGCTGACCGCTTGGCGATCGAGCATCTCACCTTAGAAACTCCCAATCATCAGCGCACATTAATTCAGGATTTATCTGTAGAGGTGCCGACTGGACAGGGATTATTGGTAATGGGGGCAAGTGGTTGCGGGAAAAGTTCGCTGCTGAGGACGATCGCAGGCTTATGGGATTCTGGCAAGGGTACGATCGTGCGTCCGCCTGCTGACCAAATTCTCTTTTTACCTCAGCGTCCTTATATGGTGTTGGGCACACTTCGCGAACAAATCTTGTACCCCAACACTGCGATCGAGGTAGAAGAGGAACGGCTAGAGCAAATTCTAGAGTGGGTGAACCTGGCAGATCTGGCTAAACGATTTGGCGGATTTGATTCGCGGCAAGATTGGGCAGATATCCTATCGCTGGGTGAGCAGCAGCGTCTCACGTTTGCTCGGCTATTTCTCAATAAACCAGGCTACGCAATTTTAGACGAAGCCACCAGCGCGTTAGATGCCGACAATGAAGAACGGCTTTATCAGCAGTTGCAGGCGATCGGCATGACCTTTTTGAGCGTGGGGCATCGATCGACTTTAACCAACTATCACTCCCTCGTGTTGGAACTGTCGTCAGATCAATCTTGGAAATTGAAGGAGTCCGTTCCGAAAGGTTAGAAGCCGGTCCATTCTTCAAATGCAATCCATCACCCGTCATCGCTACCCCCATAGAGACGTTTCGGTGGAACGTCTCTACATATTGGGTAAATTCGTTTACACCGAAACGGACACCTTACTAACTTCTGGGTTTGCTTCTGGCGTATCTTTCTCAGACGGCGGCACCACTTGCCAAAACTTGGGCAAATACTCCGACCAGTTTTCTAAAATCGCCGTCGCCTTGGGGCTGTTGGTACGATCGCGATGCGCCTCAATCAGTTCTTTCAACTGTTGCTCACCCGCAGGCGCGATCACTCGCTGGACTTTCACAATTTCTGGGTTGACCTTTGATTGAAAGCTGCCATCTTCATCTAAGAAGTATGCCAAGCCACCCGTCATGCCTGCCCCCACGTTGCGACCCGATCGACCGAGAACGACGATCGTGCCCCCGGTCATATATTCGCAGCAGTGATCACCCACCCCTTCAACTACGGCTTGCGCTTGAGAATTGCGAACTGCAAATCGTTCTCCGGCTTGACCGTTGGCAAATAATCTGCCGCCCGTCGCGCCATACAGACACGTATTGCCAATAATCACATTTTGAGCGGGATCGTAGGTAATATCGGCACTCGGCTTGATAGCAATGTCACCGCCGTGCATCCCTTTACCTACATAGTCGTTCGCCTCACCTTCCAAATTGAGCGTCATCCCCGGCAGGTTAAACGCTCCAAAGCTTTGCCCGACACTACCGTTGAAGTTTAGGATGATGTGACCGCCAAAGCCCGTGTTGCCATAGCGCTTAGCGATCGCCCCCGCTAATCGAGTACCCACCGTCCGATCGGTGTTCACCACCTTCATTGTTTTGGTTGCATGAGTCTGATTTTGAATCGCCGCTTGAATGTCAGCATCACTAAGCAGTTCATCATCCAGCACAACGCCATTGCTGTGAACCGATTCGTGCTTTAGCCAGTCACGATTTTCGCGAGTGTCAGGAAGCTGAGTCAAGCAATTCAGATTTAGGCTCTTGGTTTTGGTGATATGCACCGATTCGCGCACCTTCAGCAAATCTGAGCGACCAATAATCTCGTTGAGCTTGCGGTATCCCAAACGAGCTAACAGCGATCGCACTTCTTCAGCAACAAAGTAGAAGAAATTAACGACGTGTTCTGGGGTGCCGGGAAAGCGTTTCCGCAGTTCTTCTTTTTGACTGGCTACGCCAACTGGACAGTTGTTGGTATGGCAGATTCGCGCCATGATGCAGCCTTCGGCGATCATCGCGATCGAGCCAAATCCATATTCTTCGCCGCCCATCAGTGCTGCCATGATGATATCCCAGCCCGTTTTGATGCCGCCATCCACGCGCAGCAGCACCCGATCGCGCAGTTGGTTTTCCATCAGCACCCGATGCACTTCGGTTAAGCCCAACTCCCACGGGCTACCCGCATGTTTAATCGAACTCAGAGGAGATGCGCCAGTGCCACCATCGTGACCAGAGATTTGAATAATGTCAGCATTCGCTTTGGCAACGCCTGCCGCGATCGTACCAATGCCCACTTCTGCTACTAATTTCACCGAGACTTGTGCCACTGGATTAATTTGATGGAGGTCAAAAATGAGCTGGGACAGATCCTCGATCGAGTAAATATCATGGTGTGGTGGGGGCGAAATCAGCGTGACTCCGGGCTTCGATCTCCGCAGCATTGCAATATAGGGGCTGACTTTTGGACCAGGCAGTTGTCCGCCTTCACCCGGTTTTGCGCCCTGCGCGATCTTGATTTCAATCTGCTTGGCGCTCATTAAATATTCTGGGGTTACGCCGAACCGACCAGAAGCCACTTGCTTAATCGCAGAGCTAGCGGTGTCGCCATTTTGCAAGCCTTTCAAGTGCGGCAACAGAGGAGAGAGTCCTGTGTTATCGACATCTTTGAGGACGTTGAACCGAACAGGATCTTCGCCGCCTTCTCCAGAATTAGATTTGCCACCGATGCGATTCATGGCGATCGCCAAGACTTCGTGCGCCTCTCGCGAAAGAGCACCTAACGACATTCCACCCGTGCAGAAGCGCTGGACAATTTCGGTTACTGCCTCAACCTCTTCAAGCGGAATCGAAGGACGATCGCTCTTGAAATCGAGCAGATCCCGTAACGCCGTCAGAGGACGACCTTGAAGATGTTTTTGGTAAAGCTCGTAGTGGTCAAAACTTTTGGTTGCGACGGCTTTGTGCAGGTGCTTCGCCATCTCTGGGCTGTTCATGTGATACTCGCCACCCGGACGGTATTGCACAAACCCGAAATTTTCCAGTTTTTTGCCCGCGAGTTCAGGAAACGCACGACAGTGAAACGACAACACTTCTTGGGCGAGTTCTGTCACCGTTAAGCCGCCTAATCGGGACGCTGTTCCATAGAATCCCAAATTCAGCAAGTCTGCGCCGATTCCGATCGCTTCAAAAATCTGTGCGCCTTGATAGCTAGCTAATAGCGAAATCCCCATCTTTGAGAGAATTTTCAACAGCCCATCTTCGATCGCTTTGCGAAAGTTTGCCTGAACCGCTGCTAAACTGGCTGATTTGATTTTGCCCCGCTCCATCAGGCTCCTGGTTTTAGAATCGCCCCACCACTGACGAACGGTTTCCAACGCCAGATAAGGACACACCGCACTCGCGCCATAGCCAATCAAACACGCAAAATGATGGGTACTCCACGCTTGAGCCGTATCGACGACCAGAGAAGCCTTCATCCGCAATCCCTGACGGATCAGGTGATGATGAACGGCTCCCACAGCCAGCAGAGGTGGAATGTAGCTGTGGTCGGCGCTGAGATTGCTGAATTCGCCTGTTGAATTGAGGCGATCGCTCAAAATCAAAATCTTCTTCCCAGCCCGAACTGCCTCCGTCGCTTTTTGACACAGATCTGTCACTGCTCGTCTAAGTCCTTCTG
>JBBRMC010000120.1:0-8469 GCA_038231055.1 Leptolyngbyales cyanobacterium | reverse complement strand
TAGTTTTCATGACGATACGCTAATTCGAGCCGTCGTGGATTTAATTGGTGAATGACCTATGAGAATCGCCATTGTCAACGATATGTTTATCGCCATCGAAGCGCTGCGACGAGTGCTAATGACGATCGCCGAGCATGAGATCGTGTGGATCGCCAAAGATGGGGCTGAAGCCGTTGCTAAATGTGCCAAAAACACCCCTGATCTGATCTTGATGGATCTGATCATGCCCGTCATGGATGGCGTTGAGGCAACTCGACAAATCATGAAGCGATCGCCCTGTGCCATTTTGATCGTCACCGCCAGCGTCGGGCAAAATTCTGCAAAAGTCTTTGAAGCGATGGGCTACGGCGCACTTGATGCGGTCAACACTCCCGTCTTGGGCAATCAAGGCACCCCCGGAGCCGCCCTAGCCCTACTCGGAAAAATCGCCTCGATCGCCAAGCTGAACGGCAAATCTCCTCCGCCCCTTCCTTTCCCTTCTCCCCCCTCTTCCGTGTCCCTTTCCTCCTCTGCGCTGCCTCCTCTAATCGCGATTGGTTCCTCCACAGGCGGACCTAAAGCTCTCTCCGCGATTCTCTCACGCCTGCCTGCCAACTTTGGAGCCGCGATCGTCATCGTTCAGCACGTCGATGCTCAATTTGCGGGAGGCATGGTTGACTGGCTCAATCAACTCACACCCCTGACGGTTAAAAAAGCCTCTGTGGGCGATCGTCCTCAACCGGGCATTGCCTTCGTTGCCTGCACAGATGATCATCTCTGTTTGGAATCAAATCAGACCTTTAACTATGTCAGCGAGCCGATCGATTATCCCTACCGCCCGTCGATCGATGTGTTTTTTAAGAGTGTTGCTCAATATTGGACATCGAGAGGAACGGCAATCTTGCTGACTGGGATGGGGCGAGACGGGGCAGAAGGGCTGCGGTTGCTGCGAAGTGCTGGCTGGCACACGATCGCCCAAGATAAAGAAAGCTGTGCAGTTTATGGGATGCCGAGAGCGGCGGCTGAATTAAATGCAGCAATTGAGGTGTTAAACCCAGACGCGATCGCCACCACCCTTCTACAACGCGCCCATTTAAACCATTAAGGACGGTGGATTTAATAAAGTCGAATTTTCCCTCTCCCTGGGTAGAAGAAGCCATCTAGTTCCCTTTCTCCCTGGGGAGAAGGGGTTAGGGGATGAGGGCAAGAGACTCAACCGTAGCGCAACCATTCCTCCAAGTTATTGAATCCACAGTCCCAAGTGTCTACTCTCAACATGGATGAATCCATCACAGTGCTGCTAATTGACGACCAATCGATGATTGGCGAAGCCGTGCGACGAATGCTGGCGACTGAACCAGATATTACGTTTCACTACTGCGATGACCCAACTCAAGCGCTCAAGATGGCAAGAGAATGCCAGCCCACAGTAATTTTGCAGGATCTGGTCATGCCTCAAATGGATGGGCTGCTGCTGGTACGATTTTTACGATCGCACGATGCTCCAACGTATCAAATTCCGCTGATCGTGCTGTCGAGCAAAGAGGAGCCGCTGATCAAAGCCCAGGCATTTGAGCTAGGCGCAAATGATTATCTAGTGAAGTTGCCCGATCGCGTCGAACTGCTCGCCCGAATTCGCTATCACTCTAGAGCCTATACCAACCTGCTCAAGCGCCAAGAAGCTGAAGCTCTGCTGCGCGACGAAAATCTACGGCAATCTCTCTATATTCAGCAGGTAGACAAACTGACTCAAGCGGCGGCAACGGTTGAGCAAGACACCTTTCAGGCAGAGAGTTTAAAGGATGTGGTCGATCGGGATGATGAGTTAGGACAACTTGCACGAGTCTTTACTCAAATGGTGAAGACGGTCAAAAATCGTGAACAGGAATTGAAACGGCTCAATGATTCCTTTGCTCGATTTTTTCCGGGTGAATATCTCAAATTTCTTCGCAAAGACAGCGTGACCGACGTGCAGCTTGGCGATTATGTCAGCAAAATGATGGCAGTGATGTTTAGCGATATTCGATCGTTTACCACCATGTCAGAGACCATGACCCCCCGCGAAAACTTTGACTTTGTGAATGCCTATCTAAAGCGCGTCAGCCCAGAAATTCGCAATCACTATGGCATCATCGTCAAGTTTTTAGGAGACGGCATGATGGCGGTGTTTCCCGATGGGGCAGATGATGCAGTGGCGGCAGGCGTTGCCAAACAGCAGCGAGTGCAGGAATATAATCAACAGCGTCAGGCAAGGGGCGATTTGCCTATTCAGGTGGGCATCGGCATTCACGTCGGGCAGATGATGTTAGGCATGGTGGGTGAAGCCAATCGGATTCAAGGCGACGCGTTTTCAGATAACGTCAACCTGACTGCGCGACTAGAGGGGTTAACTAAGTTTTATGGCGTAGCAATGTTGATTTCGGGTCAGACCTTAGAGCATTTGAGCAACCCCGATCGCTATCAGATTCGATTTCTAGATCGCGCGATCGTCAAAGGTCGCAATGAAGCCATTTCTGTTTACGAAGTCTTAGACGCAGAGGTTGAAGAGGTGCGATCGCTTAAGCTGCAAACTCAACCTGACTTCGATCGCGGAGTCAAGTGTTATGGCGATCAAGCTATCCACGATGCAAAAGCGTGTTTTGAACAAGTGTTAGCGATTCATCCGGCTGATAAGACGGCAAAACTTTATTTAGAACGAGTGGAATGGCTAATTGAGAGTGGCATCCCTGATAACTGGAGTGAAGCCTGGGTGTTTAGTGAAAAGTGATTGAATCAGTTCTTTGACGAGCGCCGCGTTATGGTTTTTAATTGCTTTCGTGAGTGCCGTTATGTCACTGCTCCTACTGACTAGCTTTCGATCGAGATTGTGCTGATCATAGGAATGACCCTAGACTTTAGGCAGCCTTAAGCAGTAAAAGCTAGAATCTTCTGATGAATGTTTGGTCAATTGGGAAAGGGAACGTGAAAGAATTTAAGACACGATCGATGATGAAACAAGCATCAAAACTGGCTGGAATGCTGCTGTTAAGCTGGACGCTGTTTAGTTGCTCTGCGCCGGTGAAGGCAGACAATAACATTAGTCCACAGTTAGAACAGCAGGTGTTAGAGATTATTCGCAAACACCCAGAAGTCGTCTTGGAATCGGTGCGAAATTATCAAAAACAACAGCAAAGCCAGCAGCAAAGCGCACAACAGGCATTTGTTCAAGATATGAAGACCAACCCTAAAGCGGTGATTGGTCAGTCTCCAACCACGGGCGCGAAATTGGCAAAGGTTGTGTTGGTTGAGTTTTCAGATTTTCAGTGCCCTTATTGCAGCGCAGCTCACACGACCCTGAAGCAATTCATGGCAAAACATCAGAACGAAGTGACCCTCGTCTACAAGCATTTTCCGTTAACTTCGATTCACCCTGAGGCAATGTCTGCCGCCAAAGCAGCCTGGGCAGCCGGACAGCAAGGCAAATTTTGGGAGTACCACGATGCGCTATTTACTCAACAAAAGCGGTTGAGTGATGCCTTCTATCAAGAGACTGCCAAAAAATTAGGACTAGACGTGCAGAAGTTTAACCAAGATCGCAGCAGCAAGGCGGCTGAGGCAGCGATCGCCCAAGATGTGCAAATGGCTGAAAAGCTAGGCGTAGACGGCACACCTTTCTTCGTGATGAATGGCAGTGTGTTTTCTGGCTCAGTTGAGTTGACAGAACTCGAAGCCACCCTTGCCAAAGTCAAAGGCTAACCAGCCACAATTCGTTTGCCGTAGAGACGTTCCGATAGAACGTCTCTCTTTGAAAATGGATTAATAAACGTTGGGTGGTGAGTGAGATGAAACGGATTTGGATTAGTTTAGTGATTGCGTTAGGAGTTGGGTTTGATCGAGGTGCGATCGCTCAAACCAAAATTTATACACCGATTCCCCTAACGCCTAGCAAGGAAGTAAAAGATCGGCTCTCAGAAAACGATATTCCCACAGGTCAAGGAAATTTTGCTCGCGATTATTCCATTCAGCTAGAGTCGGGCGATCAAATCGCGATCGACCTTTCTTCAGACAATTTCGACACGATCGTCACCTTAATGACTGCCAAAGGTGAAACCGTTGCCGAGAATGATGACGGTCCTGATGGCACAACTAACTCGCTGCTGTTTACTCGCATCACTAAAGCTGGAAACTATATTGTGCGGGTTAAAGCCTTCGGCGAGACGACAGGTGGACCGTTTAAGCTGAAGTTGACGAAGCTTAAGCCAGCTATCTGAGTTTAAAACAATGGCTGGGTTTGACCTTCGTTTACACGTCGATCGAAAGAGATCGAACAATAAACAAAAATCAAACCCAGCAAAAAAGTTTTGAGTCAATGCTCAAAACTCTAGCGATCTAGCGTCTGTCCCGTGAAGGAACCTTGCTCATGTAATCGATGCTTGAAGCTGTGAGCCGTTGACCATAGTTAACCTTAGGCGCGATCGCCGCTGCCAACTCACGAAACTTACCAGGGTCGCCTTCGCGAAGATTGCGCTCTTGAGACTTCTTAGAGAAGTACTTATCAAGGGTGAAACGCCAATCGTTTTTGACGGTGCCTGCACTCTCTTGGAAGTCTTCGCCATAGCGAGGAGTCACCAAATTGAACGGACGAGCCTCCATCCGCTTGCGCTGATAAGGCACCGTGTAATCACCAAACGCCTCTGTATATTCGTCGCTGTCGAGCAGCGCATCAACAAATCCACCAAAGCCCAAAGTGGCAATTTTGATCGACCAGGCAATCTCTTCGTCTTGGTTATAAGAGTCGCGACCGAGCAAGCGCTTGAGACACACTTGCACAAGACGATAGTTGTTATTGACACTAACCACCGTGCTGTAAAAGCGCTCAGACTTTGCCAGCTCACGAATGAAATCACGCACCGTAATAGCACGATTTTTCACACGAGATTCAGAAGCGATTTGACGATTAAACTTCAGCGTTTCGTGTTCGCTAAACACCTGACGGTAAGCTGCCCAGATGAGCGAGCCTACATCGTTGACATCGCTCATATCTTCGATGCGATAGATATAAGGCGTGTCTTCGTTTTGGTCAGCAATCCCAAAACTGGTGACTCGATGGTTTTGAGTCGTTGGTCTGTAATCCAATAATGGCAATGCCATTCTAGAATCTCCCTTGTGTTGATAAACGTCAAGTCGTTTGATTTTGGATTGTAGAATGACAATCCAGTCAGTGAACCTATTATCTCGCGTCTGATGTCCGAAAAATACAGACTTGACAACACGATTCACGTTGCAAACTTAGCCGAAACCATTAACGCAACGGAAAAGTTGCTGGAGTGCTAATCGAAACAGGCGTGTTTTGCGGCAAACTGCGAGTCATGTCAGGAATCTGAATGCTTGCAGTGTTGACAGAGACCTGCTGTACGACATTGATTTTGGTCGATCGAGCCATCTCCAAAAAGTTCTCCACCGCGCCCCATTTGTAGCGCCTCGTCTCTAATTTGTCACGCCAATAATCGCCATAGCGAGGAGTCACCAAATTAAAGGGACGATCTTTATAGCGACGACGCTGATAAGGCACAGTGTTATCACCAAACGCCTGTCCATACTCATCACTATTGATCAACGCATCCACAAAATGATCCCAGCCCAGTGTAGCAATTTTGATCGACCAGGCAATCTCTTCGTCTTTACTATAGGGGGCGCGACCAAGTAACCGCTTGAGCGTCAGCTCTACCACTCGATAGTTAGAATTGGTTTCGACCACCAATCGACGATAGGTTTCAGACTTCGCCAAGCCTCGAATAAAATCGCGCACGGTGATCGCTCGATTTTTTAGCTGTGATTCTAAATTGCTTTGACGACTGCTCTTGAGAATCACGTGCTCACTAAACACTTGACGATAACTTGCCCAAATTAAATCGCTCAGTTCAGGGTCATCGATCGAGTCTTCGAGCCGATAAATATAAGGCGTATCTTCGCCCGGAACCTCAAAACCAGAAACACGCTGATTTTGCGAAGCAGGACTATAGTCGAGTAAAGGAATTGACATAGCGATCGCAGAATGAAGGGTTGTTTGGAGGAATAAATCCTTTAAACGTTGGGATTGCCAGGAATATAGCGATAAGGCAACGACACGGGCGTTCTCTTCACCGTTTGAGCCGAGGTCGTTGCGCCACGGCCGCTGTCAGGCACTTTAATATTGCTAGAAGTCGCTCTGGCAACGTCGCGCTGATAGTTTAATTGAGGGGTGAGAATTCCTTGTGCCATGTTGAAAAAGGTCGTCGGAATTGCCTGACGAATCACCCGTTTGTCTAGATCGCCCGATTGGTAAGTCCGCACTTGATAGTAAGAACGGGTTGCCAATTCGCGCTCTAAAAGCCGATTGCGCCAGAAATCGCTATAGCGAGGATTTGATAAGTTAAAGGGGCGACCTTCCATACGTCGGCGCTGGTAAGGCACAATGTCAGACCCAAACGCTTGGCGATAGTCGTCTCCGTCTACCACGGTGTCGATAAAGCCGTGCAGCCCTTTGGTAGCAATGACGATCGACTGAGCAATCTGTTCGTCTTTGCCATAGCTCGATCGACCCAAAAAGCGCTTAAAGGTGATGTCTACCAGACGATAGTTAGAATTGGTTTCGCCCACTAATTCTCGATAGGTGTCAGACTTACCCAACCCGCGAATAAAGTCTGCCACAGAGATTTTGCGATTTCGCATCTGCGATTCTAAAAAGGGCTGACGATAGCTCTCTAGAATCAGATGCTCACCTAAAATTTGACGATAGGCTGCCCAGATGAGAGCATCCACTTCGTCAACGCTTTTAGCATCGCTAAGTCGATAAATTTGAGGATCATCCTCATCGGGAACATCGTAACCAGCAACTCGCTGATTTTGAGTTTTAGGAGTAACGTTCAGTAATGGAAGCATGGAGTTTATCAGTAACGTTAGATAACCGTTCTCTGGTTTAGTGCTTTATTTCTTAGACTTTTCTGGAGCAGGATGACTCTCAGCCACTTCCATCGGCGTGATGTTGACAATCTTGCCGCCCATGCGAAGAATGCGCTGCATCTCGTCATTCATCCGGTTATAAGGCACGGTGATAAATACACTCCCACTGTTGCGAATGGGATAATCCATCTGATCGGTCTGGTCATTTTGACGCAAACCCACCACTTCATAGCGAAACATCCGGCTTCCAGATGGCGTATTTGCTGCGCTACCGACTGCGGTTTGACCAAGCATTTTTATAAATCTCCTGTGATGAGGTGAGGGGATGTCTGTTTGGTAAAAGGCGAGGAATGTAAATCCCCCGCCCTCTATCCTTTTTTATGCTGTCGTGATGCTGACAATCTTTGCGCCTGTGCGCTGAATTTGCTGCATCTTTTGAGACAACTGCTCATAGGGCACTAGATAAGCCGTGCTGCTACGACGCACACCAGGGTAGCCACCGCCGCGAATTCCGGCGGCAACGACTCGATAGATGCGACCGCTCTCACCAAACGAGCCGCCCAAACACTTGTTGGGAGTCGCATCGCTAGAAGCCGAATAATGTGCCCAACCCGACCCACTTGAAGGCTCTTGAATGGTGGTGGCGACGTTTTGAGCTAACCCACGAGCTAGACGAGATTTTGAGCCTTCTGCTTGAGAGCGATCGCTGTTGGCATAGCCGCGATAGAGACGAAACAGGTTGGTGAACCCGATCGTCCGTGAACCCGTCTCAAACTGGAAGCCGCGATAGTAAGGCACTACGTTATCGCCAAAGCTGGTCTGATATTCTGCTGAGTCGATGTAAGAATCAATTTCAGCATCAAATCCTTGCTGCTCGTAGATGTCGAGGTGACGAACTACGTCAGATTCATCAAACGGTGCCCGACCCAATAAATGCTTGTGGTTAAGTTCGATAACTCTGGTTTGAAAGCTGTCGTAGAGAAACTTGGTTTTATATAGCTCAGACTTGGCAACAAACCGGACGAATTCTCGTACCGTGATTTTGCCATCGCGCAAGAGCGATTCTGCGCTGGTCAGACGCTCAGACTTCATGATGTAATCGTTGCCCAACACCTGACGGTAGACGGCACGAATCACATTCTCAACGTCTTCCTTTGTCCAGGGTGAGCGCAACTCAACCCGACTGGTTTCTGCGTAAGGAGAGGTTCCTAAACGCGCTGCTGCGGTCGTAATAGCCATCGATCAAAACTCCTAAGTGAACGGCGAACGTTTATGTGTAGCGGTGTCGTCAGCGTTCAGCCGTCAGCAGTTGGGCGAAAGAGTTGCTGAGTGCCGATCGCCAACTTAATCACTCTCAATTAGCGTTTGAGAGCAACCCCAGATAAAACAATGCCCGGAAAGGTAAACAACAGTCAGCCGGAGCCGACGGGTCGCGATACCTTTCCGGGCAAAATGCGCGGTTAGCTCAGGGCGTTGATCGCGTAGTCGATGTAGGTGTTGGCTTCGTTAGCAGCCTGACCGTTCAAGCCGTGGCTAGACTTGATGTTCTTCAGCGCTTCAACATACCAG
>JBBRMC010000119.1:0-8517 GCA_038231055.1 Leptolyngbyales cyanobacterium | reverse complement strand
TCCCGTGATGGGCAATCTGATTTCTCGCAGAGGTCAGATTGAATCTCAAGGCGTTGAGCGAGGAATTGCGAAGGTTTCAACCAAAGTCCCCTTGGCTGAGATGTTCGGTTATGCCACCGATATTCGGTCTATGACTCAGGGACGAGGTACGTTTACAATGGAATTTAGCCATTATGAAGAAGTGCCTCGTAACGTGGCTGAAACGATCATCGCAAAGAACAAAGGGAACGCATAATCAGAAAGAGGAACAATAACACATGGCACGCGCAAAGTTTGAACGGACGAAGCCCCACGTCAACATTGGCACCGTTGGTCACGTTGACCACGGCAAAACTACCTTGACGGCTGCAATCACGATGACTCTATCGGCTTTGGGTCAAGCAACCGGAAGAAAGTATGACGAGATCGACGCTGCTCCTGAAGAGAAGGCGAGAGGGATTACGATTAATACCGCTCACGTTGAATATGAGACAGCCGAACGTCACTATGCTCACGTAGACTGTCCGGGTCACGCTGACTATGTGAAAAACATGATTACGGGTGCAGCCCAGATGGATGGTGGCATTCTTGTCGTGTCTGCTGCTGACGGTCCAATGCCCCAGACCCGTGAACACATCCTGTTGGCAAGACAGGTGGGTGTTCCTCGTCTCGTGGTTTTCTTGAACAAGAAAGACATGGTGGACGATGAAGAATTGCTAGAGCTTGTTGACCTAGAGGTTCGAGAACTTCTTAGTTCCTACGATTTTCCGGGCGATGAGATTCCGATCGTGGCGGGTTCTGCCCTGCAAGCGTTGGAATACATGACCGCAAACCCCAAAGCAAAGCGGGGCGAAAACGAGTGGGTCGATGCGATCTACAAGCTCATGGACGAGGTTGACGCTTACATCCCCACGCCTGAGCGGGAAGTAGACAAGCCTTTTCTGATGGCAGTGGAAGATGTCTTCTCCATCACGGGTCGCGGTACGGTTGCAACTGGGCGAATTGAGCGCGGTACGGTCAAGGTTCAGGATGAAGTCGAATTAGTGGGTATCAGAAAAACCCAGAAGACGACTGTGACCGGGATTGAGATGTTCAAAAAGAGTCTTGATCAAGGTCTAGCGGGTGACAACGCGGGTATTCTGCTGCGTGGTCTTAAGAAAGAAGATATCGAGCGCGGTATGGTGATTGCCAAACCGGGTTCGATCACGCCTCACACCCAGTTTGAGTCTGAAGTGTACATTCTCAAAAAAGAAGAAGGGGGTCGTCATACGCCTTTCTTCCCTGGTTACCGTCCTCAGTTCTATGTGCGGACAACCGACGTGACTGGCACCATCAGCAACTTCACATCTGACGATGGCAGTGAAGCTGAAATGGTCATGCCCGGCGATCGTATTAAAATGACTGTTGAACTGATTAACCCAATCGCGATTGAACAGGGAATGCGTTTCGCAATCCGTGAAGGCGGTCGTACGGTAGGTGCAGGAGTCGTCGCTAAGATCCTCAAATAGTTCTTGACGAACTGTAGGTGGGCTATCAGTGGTCAGCTCATTAGCCAGACTGCTGATAGCTTCCGTTTCTTGACTTAAGTGTTTAATTTCAGAACCTAGACAATTTAAAGAATTACCCATGGCAACGATTCAGCAGCAGAAAATTCGGATTCGTTTGAAGGCATTTGACCGCCGTCTTCTAGACACGTCTTGCGAGAAAATTGTAGACACCGCTAACCGCACAAACGCCACAGCGGTTGGTCCGATTCCTCTCCCAACTCGTCGTCGCATCTATTGTTTGTTGCGCTCACCTCACGTAGACAAAGACTCTCGTGAGCATTTTGAGACTCGCACCCATCACCGCATTATTGACATCTATCAGCCTTCCTCTAAAACGATCGACGCTCTAATGAAGCTCGACTTGCCCGCAGGTGTTGATATTGAAGTGAAGCTATAAGACCCTTTCGTTCGAGAAATCCGACTAAGCAAGGTGCAGGGATCATTCAGTTGTCTCCCTGCATTTTGCGTTGATGAATTTTATCTGAAACCATCTCCCTGTATCGATTCCTATCTTTAAGATGGGCTAGAGTAAAGGGAGGAGCAGTCTTTTTAGTTGGCGAATAATGGCACCTTCATCGATCGCAGTTCGAGAACTTCCTCTTTTCCCCTTACCTGAAGTCGTTTTATTTCCGGGCAGACCCTTGCCCCTACACATCTTCGAGTTTCGCTATCGAATGATGATGAATACGATCCTTGAAAGCGATCGACGCTTTGGAGTGTTGATGTGGGATCAAGTGCAGGGTAAGCCTGCATTAGTCGGTTGTTGTGCAGAAATTGTTCAATTTCATCGATTGCCAGACGATCGAATGAAGGTTTGGACGTTAGGGCAACAGCGATTTAGAGTATTGGACTATGTTCGTGAAAAGCCCTATCGCGTCGGCTTGGTTGAATGGATTGAAGATAATCCTCCAGCTCAAGATTTAAGACCACTAGCGAATAATGTCAGTCAGTTATTGCAAGATGTAGTGCGTTTGTCTGCGAAACTGACTGGGCAAGAAATAGAGCTACCTGAGACAATTCCAGATTTGCCGACAGAGTTGTCTTATTGGGTTGCCAGCAATCTCTACGGAGTGGCAGATGAGCAACAGTCACTTTTAGAGATGCAAGATACCGCAGCCCGTCTCGATCGTGAAGCAGAAATTTTGACCTCGACCCGCAATCATCTAGCAGCTCGTACCGTTCTCAAAGATACCCTTGGAGAGACTTCCGAGTAAGGCAGTTCTGCGGGGCGCATCAGAGTGGCAAAAGGTCGTAACTACCAAAAATCTTCAGGGTTTCTGTGTGGTGGGCTAATTCTTCTAATGCTGACTGCATTGGGGAAGATTTAGCATTGGCTTCTAAGTCCATGAAGAAGAAATACTCTCCTAGAGACCGTTTAGTGGGGCGTGATTCAATGCGACTCAAGTTAATATTGCGCTGTGCAAAGATCTGAAGGGGTGTTACTAATGCCCCTGGCTGGTTTGCTTCAACGCTAAAAGCTAGCGATGTGTAAGCTCCGCCGGGGGAGGGTTCTAGCCCTAAGAGCAGAAATCGAGTGCAGTTATCTGGGTAATCATTGATTGGACAGGACAAGATTGGTAGGTGATGTAACTGGGCAGCCCGTTGGGAAGCAATTGCCGCGATCGTCGAATCTCCATCCAAATATTGCAGCGCTTCGGTGGTTGAATTGAGCGCGATCGGTTGAGCGTTTGGCAAAAATTTGTCTAACCATTTCTGACACTGAGCCAGCGCTTGAGGATGAGAATAAACGACTCGGATAGTTTCCCAGTCTTTAGCACGAGATAGCAATGCATGAGAAATTGGCATCACTAGCGCACGCTGAATTCTCAAGCCATCTAACTGCCAGAGATTGTCTAGCGTCATCGTGACACTGCCTTCGATCGAGTTCTCGATCGGCACGACTGCCAGTGGCACCTCTCTAGAAGCAACTGCCTCTAACGTCTGACCAATACTGGGATAAGGACACAGAATGGCATCTTGTCCTGTCTCTTGTTGGAGCCAATCTAAACACGCGATCGCGGCGGCTTCAGTATGGGTACCAGGAGGTCCGAGGTGCGCGATCGAGATTGCCATCTCACTGCTCTTTTTCTAAACAATTTTTTAATACTTCTCTAGGGTTACTTCAATATATGAGAAGCTAGTTAGAATTACTTAATGATTGCTTCTCATCCATTAAACCCTACATTATTATCAATGGATATTCGGTTTGCCGCTTCTCAATCTGTTGAAATTGTTGTTCCAGAACAGCCGATTCCGATCGCTCACTATCTGCGCCAGCCCCAGCGAGTCGTGAATGCCCTCGCCGCTTCTAGTCGCATTGAATCATTAAATGATGAGCAATTTCGCCTGACTATGCGCCCGTTGAGTTTTATGTCTCTCAGCATTCAGCCAACGGTGGACATGAATGTTTGGGCCGACTCTAACGCAACGATCAATGTGAAGTCGATCGCTTGTGAGATTCGTGGCATTGAATACATCAATCAACGCTTTTCTCTCAATCTCGTTGGGCAACTCTACCCGGTTCAAGTAGGTCAAAACATCTATTTAAAAGGAAAAGCCGATTTAGACGTGCAAGTCGAGTTGCCTCCACCTTTTTTGATGACTCCAAAATTCTTATTAGAGAGAGCCGGGAATGGCTTATTGTTGAGTGTCTTAAGCACGATTAAGCAAAGATTGCTGCATCAACTTCTGCTTGACTATCGAAACTGGGCAACGAGCCAATCAGAAACGACGGAAGCCGCTCAACGACACCTTATATTTCCCGTCAATCATCCTGCGTCCTAATTAATCGTTCCCCCTGAAGCAATGCTTTCTGAATAGGAGCATAGCTGCGGCGGTGAACAGAAGTCACACCGAGTTCATCAATTGCTCTCAAATGTTCTTTGGTTCCATAGCCAGCGTTGCGCTCCCAACCATAACCAGGGTGCCGCCTTGCTAGGCGCTTTAGGAAGCGATCACGGCGCACTTTTGCGATGATCGAGGCACAGGCGATCGCGTAGGAAGAAGCATCTCCATCAATGATCGCTGTGTGCGCTCCTAGGTCTGCGCTTTTGATTTCACGCCCGTCAATCAACGCATGGTCGATCGGCTGAACGCGTCTTAACGATCGTTGCATTGCCAAGTAAGATGCCTTGAGCACATTCAACGTTTCAATTTCGGCGACAGTCGCAATGCCAACGCCTACCGCTATGGCTTGATCCAAAATCTGAGTAAAAAGACGATCGCGTTGGGCAGCAGACAAAAGTTTAGAGTCGCGAACGCCTGCAATCATTAAGCAATGAGAAGGAAGCAAGACGGAGGCTGCCACGATCGGACCACACAAGCTTCCGAGTCCTGCCTCGTCTACTCCTGCAACTCGCAGTTGTCCCTGGTTCCATAAAGTTTGCTCAACCTCTAAACCTGGATTCTTAACCATATCAATGCCCGAACTATACAGGTCAAACCAGAGAATCTGAGAGGGATGGACTCTCAAATTCTTTGGTCAACCCTCTGAGCTATTCCCCTGCGGTTGCAGAAGACCGACGACGACGACGACGGGTAACAAGGGCTTCTTCTTCTGGTTCAGGGGCAGGAAGTTCGTCTAAACTCGGTTCTAGAAGGGGTTCGGTAGTGAAGCCAGGAGTTAAAAGAGGCTCAGAGTCAGCCACAACCCTAGCAGAAGGCTTTTTCCGAACTTTTAAAGAGACAGGTTCAGGAATGGGCGGGGGAGAGTCCTCCACATCTGGTGTAGGCTCTTCATCCTCAATTTTTACAACTTCTGGGGCTGGAACGGATGGTGGAGCTTGTCCAGGTAGCATCACAAAGATGTTTGCCGACTTCGGGCTTTTTAATTCCTGAGTGGTGAGCACGATCGGCGATATTCCCATCCAGGCATAAACGTCTTGCTCGTCAGGAGTCATCTCAACATAGACCGACTCAGGCGCGTCGGCAGCAGGCTTAACGCCGCCACGCCGGGGAGCGCGACTCCTTTTATCCTCGATCACTCTGACTTCTTCTGGCGCTGAAAAGTCTTCTGCAACGGGCGCGATAGTCGGCTCAGGAGGAGATTCCGATCGAGGGATCACAGGAGATGCGGTACTCGGAACAGGAGTATATCGAGTCGGTTCTTCCCAAGGAGTTGCCTTCGCTGTAACTCCCTCTTTAGGGGTCGGACCGTCTACCCGTCTCCGTCTCCGTCGATTTGCGCCGCCTCGACCGCGCTCTTGATAGCTAGGATGATTAAGCAACTCTAAATCCTGATCGCTGTTATCACCCTCTGCATCATCTCCGTCCCAAAGTAAGTCGTTTGCAGCAGGAAGCTCTCGACGGGGTTCAGGAAGGCTACGTCTCTCACGGTTTTCTCTCAGAGAAACGGTCGATCGCTCCAAGCTTTCTCCTTCATCATCATGGGATTCTCCAGGCAAGTGAGCCAATAGCCCTAATCCACCGCAGGTTGCACAGGGGCGACCAAACAGTTCGTAGATATTTTTGCCTTGCCGTTTGCGGGTAAGTTCAACCAGTCCCAATTCTGAAAGTTGAGAAATTTGCGGTTTAGACTTATCGGCACGCAGGGCTTTATTGAAGTGCTCTAGAACCTGCAATTGATCGCGTCGGGCATCCATATCGATGAAGTCTACGATAATGACCCCTGCAATATTTCTTAACCGTAGTTGACGGGCAATTTCTGTTGCGGCTTCGCAGTTTGTCCAGAGAACGGTTTCACGGGCGGTCGCCGATCGAGTAAACGATCCAGAGTTCACGTCAATCACGGTGAGCGCTTCAGTGCGTTCAATAATAATGTATCCACCCGACGGCAAGTCTACTCTAGGCTTGAGCGCTTCACGGATTGCGGCATTTACGCGAAAGTATTCTAAGATTGGCACCCGCTCACGGTGATGATCGATCAGCACACCTTGAGGAGACTTTCCCCCACCCCAGTTGACGAGCTGCTGTTTAACTCGCTTCAACCCCGTGTGAGAGTCTACGACAATGCGGTTAACATCCGAACTGTAGACATCGCGCAATACACGCTGAATAAAGTCATCATCGCGGTTCAACAACGCAGGGGCGCGAGTAGAACCAGCTTCTTGAAGAATGGACTCCCACTGTCGTTGCAGCGTCTCCAAATCTTCGATAATTGCCTCTTCGGGCATTCCCTCTGCTTCGGTACGAATCACGATTCCCATACCAGCAGGTTTAACGAGAATAGCTAATGCACGTAGGCGGTTCCGCTCGTTTTCACTGCGAATGCGTCGTGATAGGTTAACGCCTCGACCATAAGGCATCAGCACCATATAGCGTCCAGGCAACGAAACATTTCCAGTCAAGCGAGGACCCTTGTTTCCAGTGGGTTCCTTCATCACCTGCACAAGCACTTTTTGCTGCGGAGCTAACAATTCTGTGATTGAACCAGCCGCTCGCTTCAGCCGCAAAGGACCTAAATCACTGACGTGAATGAAACCATTCCGCTCTGAGTCTCCGATGTTAACGAAAGCGGCATCTATCCCAGGGAGGACATTCTCGACAACTCCCAAATAAATATCGCTAACCTGATGACTGCCAGTGGCAACAATAATTTCTTGAATCTGATCTTCCGAAAAAACAGCAGCAATCCTATGCTGTTCAGCGATAACAATCTGCTTTGTCATTCAATTTCCTCAAAATTTGCGGTGAGGGCATCGAAGTTTTTGCTCCTCTCGCTGTTTTCCTTAATTTTTGTGAGCTAAACCTTGAAAGCCACGTATACCTAGAAGCCACCGATGATTTGAGGCTTACTAAATCCTCAACCTCAAGCCCGGAGCTTCCGTGTCAGACGAGTCAATACACAAGCTGTGATTTGTGGGGGCAATTTAATCCGTCACTAAACGAATCAAATCTCGCAACAAATCAACGATGAGCGGAAAGTCTAGCAAGAGTAAGCTGCGTCTGGCATCTAATGCAATCCGCCCGATGCAACCACGGGGAACTCTAGTCCACAACTGTCTCTGATGCAAAGCATTATAGCGTGTAGGCTTGACTCTGCTACCAAATTTAGAGAATTTACTGAGGTCTGCTCAAGTCTTTGTGAATTGATCAGGTTTTAAAGGACGCAAGAAATCGTAATTTTTACTGAAAAACTGATTCAGGTGCCTGAGAGAATCAGGTTACTCCGATGGATATGGAGGAGCCGTAACTCTTGCTGTGAAGCTTGTTCTAGCAAGTAAACCACATGGTCAGGACGCAGCAGAGTGCCATCGTTGCGGCAACTGCCAATGTATCGAAGAACGGTTTGCAATCCATCGACTTCTAAGACTGTTAGCTCAAAGAGTCGATCGCGCAAGTTAATCGATTGCACCTTACCTGATTTCGTCGTCTGCTCAAACCAGATCTCTTCTTTGGTCTTAATTGCCTCAATCCACTCTTGCCATTGAGCCAGGGAAACGACTTCAGCAGAGTCAACTCTAATTTGATACTCGGCTTTCTCTAAAAGTTGAGTTGAAGCGGGGGCACTGACTTCGACTGATTCAACTCTATAAATCGGAATATCAGACGGCAATTTAGATGCCAGCTTCTCACGAAACGTTTCGGGGTCGATTGGGGTTGTCAGTTCAAAATCTACAATCTCACCCGAACTGGTTGTCCCCAAGGGCAGAGCATTGGCAGATACAATTCGAGGCGCGGGGTGAAATCCGCCTGTAAAGGTGATGGGAAGGGAAGCACGGCGCACGGCACGATCGAACAATCTCATCAAATCGAGATGGCTAATTAACGCCATTTCACCCACTTTACCCAACCGAACTCTCAGGCGTTGCGCTCTCTGCTGGTTTGGCTCAAAGTGCCCTGCGAATTGAGGAATTGGCAACGGCGGCACGACGACGTTATGTCCAAAGTCAACGCCGCACACACCGCAATGAGAGCAGCCCTCAAACGAACAATCAGGCACGATCGCGGCTTCTAAGGCTCGCTGCAAGTCCGTTTTGAGCCACTGTTTGTCGATTCCAGTATCAATGTGATCCCACGGCAGCGAATCATC
>JBBRMC010000118.1:0-8570 GCA_038231055.1 Leptolyngbyales cyanobacterium | reverse complement strand
GATTTGCAACGTTTCTTGTCACCTTTTCTAAGGAGAATTTTCCCACTGAGATGTCAGGCTGCGGAAGTTAAATTGGTTTGCGCCCGGATGACAGGTGACACAACTCGACAGACTTAACTTACGGGGTAACTCTACTTTAGGGTGCAGCACTTTAAAGTATTGAGACTCCGATACCCGATAGGGAACCTTGGCATCTGCCGGAACTTGGCGAGAGAAGGTTTGCAAATAGTTCCACACCAGCCGACGTGGAGGGTCAATGAGGGGCTTAATCTCAACTCCATAGTGCTCAGAGTCTTGGAGTAACCCAAGCCAGGTTTGAGTCGGCAAAACGGCTGGAGGCACGCCAATATGACAAGTCGCGCAGTTTTCTAGATAAAGCTCTTGTCCAAACTGATAGCGATCGGGCACAACGTCCACTGTCCCCACCACGGCTGAGGGTTTAGGGGCTTCGATCGCCTGTGCCAACCCTAACCCCAAACATAGACTCCAGCCCAGTAGCAGCACAACTAGCATAAGAGGAGAGCGTTGTCGCTTGCGGGGTTGAGAGGAATCTACTTTACGAAGGCGACGAGTGAAATGGCGCATTGGTTTCAACAGTTTGGACATGAATGCTACAGAATCAGTTGCCATCTAGACTCACTATTTCATCGGGATGTTTATCTGTTCAAGAGAGGCGCGTCATTATTCTGCTAGAAAATGACCAACCTCCATCAGAATTATTGAAATCGTCAATGCTCAGAGTATAAGGTTAGGAACGGTAGGAATGGATTGTCGTCAGATTCAACTTTGTGATCGCCCACAGCAGATCGATCTTTCGCAGCTTCAGGACTTGTTTCAACAGGCAGCATTTTGGGCAACTGAACGACGATCGGAGGAGTTAGCGATCGCCATTCGTCACAGCAATCCTGTGATCTCGGCGTGGGATGGCGATCGATTAATTGGATTTGCGAGAGCGACTTCTGACGGCATCTATCGAGCCACCATTTGGGATGTGGTGATTCACCCTGACTATCAGGGGGCGGGTTTGGGACGTAAATTAGTTGAGACGGTGTTAAGCCACCCCCATATGTGTCGGGTTGAGCGCGTTTATCTGATGACGACTCATCAACAGTCGTTTTATGAAAAGGTTGGATTTAAAGTTAATTCCAGCACCACGATGGTGTTGTTGAATCACCCGATCGAGCCGTTGGAGGTGGGACGCTCGATCGAGGTTGAATAGATTTTTAGCTCAATTATTTGGTTTTTGAATGGGAGGGTTGGTTGGGGTGCGATCGTCTGGAAGAGAGACGTTCCACCGAAACGTCTCTACGAGGCTGGATCACTTAAAATTTTTGCCCGAAACCAAACTGCACACGGCTATCACCCTGATCGTTTAACCCAAAATCGGCACGGATGATTCCCAAGGGCGATTTGAGCCGCACCCCTGCACCAATGCCAAATCCCGATCCAGGTCTGCCGCGCTCGATGCCGGGTTGTCCCAAAACGGATGCACTCGATCCTAAATCGGAGGCAAAATCGGCAAACACTGCCCCTCCAATAATGCTGTAGATCGGAAAGCGATATTCTGCCGAAGCTAAGACGTAGCTGCGAGAAATTCCTACGTCGCCAGCATCATAGCCTCGAACTGAGTTGGGTCCGCCGAGCGAATAGGCGTTGTAGGGAGGCAAGTCTCCGATCGTGGTGCCGCCCTGCACGTTAAAGGCAAGGGTTTCTGGCTCGTTCTTAGTTTGCAGCGTGTTCAAAATATTGACAGGCACATATTGCGTGTAGTTTGCCTGAATGCGATTGGCAAGAATGCTGCCACTGCCGATCGGCAAAAATTGCTCGGTGCTTAAACTTAAGAAAGAGCCATTGGTCGGATCGATCGGATTATCTCGCTTGTCGCGAACCGCATTGAAGTTAACCGACACTAAATCATCAATGCCCGTGCCGCTAAACGAGAGCGGATTGCCATTACGATCGCGCCTGACGACATCACCACTCGCATCACGGAGGCTGACCCGGTTATAGTTCACCCCTAGCGACCCGTTCCAGTCTTGATCAATCGGACGGTTGACCTCAACGCCACCGCCAAATCGCCCTTCTCGCACACGATCGCCATTCGCTAATTTCACGTTGTCATCAAACACGCGAGACAACCCTCTGCGCCGAAAGGCATTGACGCTGTAGCCGAGTCTGTCCGGTTCGGTGGTGCGATAGGGGCTGATAAACCGCCCATCAAATTGAGCATCTTTCGTGCCGATCAACACATTCGTGCTGAGTTGCTGTCCGACTCCGGCGATGTTGCGATCTTGATAGTTGAGTCCGCCATACAAACCCAAATCGGTGTTGTAGCCGCCCGTTGCGTTGATCGCACGAGTCCGGGCTTCGGCGACGTTGTAGACCACGATCGTGCGTTTTGCGTCGCCTTCTAAACTGACACGGGCATTGGTAAACAACCCAGTTTGAACCAGTCTTTGCAGATCTTGCCGCGCCAGATCTTCTTTAAACGCCTGTCCTGGCTTGATTTGTACCTGTTGTTTGATAAAACTCTCTTGAGTTCTGCCACGAATCGGGTTGCCTTTATCATCAACCAGTTTTCCCTGCTCATCAGTAAAGCGAATTTGCACATCGCTGATGATACCCTCGGCGACCTCGATCGTCAACACTCCATCTCGACTGGGCTGCAAGGCGATAACTCTCGCAAGGTTGTAATTATTCTGGGCATACCACTGGTTGATTTGTCGCACCCCTTGATTGAGAGCAACCGGACTGGCGATCGTGCCAATCTGCGGTCGAAAAATGTCATTGACCACTGCCAGAGGTAGGGCTTGAGCATTGACCAACCGCACCGATCGCACCACGATCGGTTGCACTTGAAAGGTGACACTTAACCCATTCGGGTTCTCACGACTGGCAACGCTGGCAGTGCTAAATAATCCTGTTTCTAAAACTGCGGCGACATCGTTTTGAAGTTGGCTTTTACTCGTTCCTCCCCCCAACTGAGTGCGAATGGCACGGCGAACAATCTGCTGAAGTTCGGGGTCTGTGGTGCCCGCAATTTGCACGTCGGTTGCCGTCACCACCAAATCTGACGGAAGCGGGGCTGGATTGGAGATCGGTTTAGGAGTCGCAGGAGGATTGACCGCTGGCGGAGTCACGGGTTGAGGAATCACCCAAGTCGGTTGATTAATTGAAGCGGGTGGAGCCGGTTGAACCGAAGCCGTAGGCGTAATCGGCGTTGGCTGGGCAGCTTCTGCCGTCAGAGCAGATTTTGTAGCAGGTTGATAGTCTTGATAATAGGGAGCCGTATTTTGAGCGATCGTCACCGATGGCTTCGGAGGGGTTGAAAACTGTTGAGAGACGATCGCTTCAGGCGGAGCAAGGGCTTGAGGGGGAGTAGGCTCGATTGGCGCAAAGCGCAACTTCGCAGAAATCGCGTCCGTCACCACTACCACATCAGCAGTTTTCTCAGTTGATGGAGCATCTGGGATAGCCGCATTTGCGTTTTGGGTCATGTCCCAGCTAGAGAGGGCGGTGAGCGTGCAGACTGTGACGGTCGAGAGGCGCATAAGAATAAAGAATCGAGTGAGATATTTATAATCTGAAATGAGTGATTTGAACCTTGAACTTAATGATTAAACGCAGCACTCTGCGCTAAAAATTAGTCAAATTATTTAAAAGAGCTGGTCTCAAAAAACAGCCAGAACAGAATCAAACGGTAGATTCTTTGATATCAAAAATCCATTTGCCCCCATTACGATCGCAGAACCCGTAGAGACGTTTCGGTGAAACGTCTCCCCGCTATCGGGTAAACCAACCATTCCTCGCATTCATTCACAAACGCGATTCAAATTCGTAATTTTATGAACAGCACAAATGAGACAGTTGTAGTAACTAATGAAGAGTGATCCCCGTGCAGAGTTCCCCCAAGCACGATCGTCTCCTACCCCCCATCTCACCATGAATCCATCTCTCAAACCTTTAGGAGTCGCCCCCAACGCCTGGGCAGTCGATGCAGAAACCGCTGATATTACCCGTCCGCCGTTAGAACCGCAGCCGATCGTCGTTGCCACCGAGACCAAAACCCTGCGTCTCGATTTAGCAAAAGCCGCGATTCTGATCATCGATATGCAGAATGATTTCTGTCATCCTGATGGCTGGCTATCGCATATTGGAGTTGATGTCAATCCTGCGCGAGAGCCGATCGTGCCGCTCCAAAAATTCCTACCGACGCTGCGAAATCAGCAGGTGCCTATTATTTGGGTGAATTGGGGCAATCGCCCTGATCTGCTCAACATCAGTGCTGCGTCGAGACACGTTTACAATCCAACCGGGGCAGGGATTGGATTAGGCGACCCCTTGCCCAAAAATCAGGCTCCAGTACTGACCGCAGGAAGCTGGGCAGCGGCGATCGTGGATGAGCTAAAACAAGAAACCGGAGATGTCTACGTCGATAAGTACCGGATGAGTGGTTTTTGGGACACCCCCCTTGACAGCATTCTGCGCAACTTAGGCAAAACGACTCTCTTCTTTGCCGGAGTCAATGCCGATCAGTGCGTGATGGCGACTCTCCAAGACGCAAGCTTTTTGGGGTATGACTGTCTCTTAATTAAAGACTGCACGGCAACAACTTCGCCAGAATTCTGTTGGCAAGCAACCTTATATAACGTGAAACAATGCTTCGGATTTGTAACTGAATCTGAGGCGATTTTGACGGCGATCGAACAGGTTTAGTTTTAAGGATCTGCTGAGAATTCAGTAGTTGCAGGAAGAGGGCGACTCATAGCTACAGTCATTCATGAGTCTCAAAGGAACTTTAATTCTCAAGATTTAGGTAGATTGTATCGGAAGTAGCGGATAAGTTAGGTATAAGAGGGTGAAATCGGACTATTCGCCGCTTCTGGAGAACACCATGCTGGATGACAGTTGTGTAATCGCCGTAGTTAAGTCTCCGCAAGACTATCAGGCTTATCGCATTAGCCCTCACGACTCAAACCGATTAGCGATCATCTTTGACCCTGCGATCGCGAATTTCTCGATGACGTTTTGCGTCGAGATTTTTGATATTGGCGGCAAAACCCCTCCTAATCGTCACCAAATGGCGATCGAGATGTTTTTCGTGCTTAAAGGACAGGGCATCGCGATCTGCGACGGCAAAGAAGTGCCGATTCAGGCAGGCGATAGTCTCCTCGTTCCGCCAACCGGAATTCATGAAGTCAGAAACACGGGTTCCGACCGTCTGTATGCCCTCTGTTTTATGGTGCCAAACGAAGACTTTGCCGAACTGATTCGCAGTGGCGTTCCGGTTGAGCTAGACGATGAAGATATGGCAATCCTACGGCGCACTCCAGTTCCCAGGTTGACTCATGTTTGAGGTGTTGCCCAAACAAACTCACTCGATGCACACTCGCGATGGGGTGCGACTCGATGCTGATGTTTATCATCCCAAAGCAGACGGTACGTTTCCGGTGCTGCTGATGAGGCAACCCTATGGACGAGCGATCGCGTCTACGATCGTCTATGCTCACCCGATTTGGTATGCGGCACATGGCTATATTGTCGTCATTCAAGATGTGCGTGGTCGAGGCACGTCTGAGGGAACCTTTCGGCTTTTTGAGGATGAGATTGAGGACGGTTACGAGACGGTCAATTGGGCGGCAACGCTTCCGGGCAGCAGTGGCATGGTCGGTATGTATGGGTTTTCTTATCAGGGAATGACTCAACTCTTTGCGGCGGTGAAACGTCCGGCGGCACTCAAAGCACTGTGCCCTGCAATGGTGGGCTATGACCTCTATCACGATTGGGCGTATGAAGGCGGCGCGTTTTGTCTCCAAGCAAATTTAGGATGGGCGATTCAAATCTCAGCAGAAACGGCACGACTCAAAAGCGACGAAGCAGCATTTCTGGCACTCTCGAATGCGGCACGAAGTTTGCCTTTGCACGATGCTATTCCTGCGCGTCCAACGATCATGAGCGAGTTAGCAGCCGATTCGTTTTATCACGATTGGCTCGATCGTCCCCCGTCTGACCCCTATTGGCAACGATTATCTCCCAAAACCTATCTTCAATCCTTTGATCTACCGATGCTGCATATTGGCGGCTGGTTTGACACCTTTATGCGCGGCACTTTGAATTTATATCAGGCGATGGGTCAAAGCCAATATCCTCAACACCTGCTAGTCGGCGCGTGGGCGCATTTGCCATGGGGACGAAAAGTGGGTGCCGTTGACTATGGGGCAGACGCAGCGAGTTTATGCGATCGTGCCCAGATTCGCTGGTTCGATCAGTTCCTCAAAGGCATTGACACTGGATTACTGGATGAACTTGCCGTTAAATTATTTGAACTTGGCAGCAACCAGTGGCGATCGTTTGACGAATTTCCCAATTCTCCCCAAATGTCTTACTTCCTCACCAGCAAAGGACTCGCTGGAATCCGCGATGCCGATGGCATTCTCACTCCTGTTCCTAGTGCTTCCTCTCTTGACGTGCTAGTTCACGACCCTTGGCGACCTGTCCCCGCTTTAGGGGGTCACGCCTCTGCACCCTCGGGATCATTCGATCGTGCCTCTCTCGATTGCCGCAGTGATGTTCTCACCTACACATCTGAGCCGTTGTCTAACGCTCTGCATCTGCTTGGCAACGTTATCGTAGAGCTTCACTGCACGGCTGATACACCCTGTTTTGATCTGTCTGTGGTGCTGTCCGAAGTCCACACGAATGGAGGAGTCTACAACATCACTCAAGGTTATCTACGAGTCGATTCTAATAACCAGCCCTTGAGAATTGTGCTTCAGCCAATCTGCATTCAAATTCAAGCAGGAAGTGCGATTCGATTAAGTGTCAGTGGAGCCTGTTTTCCTGCCCATCCCGTTAACCTGGGAACTGGAGCTTTGCCCGGAGAAGGACGGGCGATCGAGGCTCAAATTATCACCATAACTCTGCAAACAGAGGGTTCTCGAATTTTATTACCCATCCCACCGCCCTAAGAGTCGCAGGAGCAAATCTCGACTACGATTGGCAGAAATCACGGATGCTGACACACTAGGACAATGTTGTGACTCGATCGCGATGAAGCTGTTGACGGTCAAAATTGCTCAACTGCCCGACGATTGGCAACCCATTCGCACCATTCGCGTTGCGGTGTTTCAGCAAGAACAGGGAGTCGATGCAGCATTAGAGTTCGATGGAAAGGATGACGAAGCTGTGCAATTTTTAGCTTATTTGGACGATCGTCCCGTCGGAACGGCTCGGATTCGTTTTCTCAATCGATCGACGGCAAAGATAGAACGCCTTGCCGTTTTAAGGGATGCCCGAAAACAGGGCGTGGGGCAGCAACTGATGAAAGCAGCGATTGAATTTTTGAGTGAAAAAAACATTTCAGAAATCCGTATTCATGCCCAAGAGCCTGTAAAAGAGTTTTATCAAGCATTGGGATTTGAGATCGAGGGCGATCGCTTTCAAGAAGCGGGCATTCCTCACGTGAAAATGAGTAAACGATTAGGGTTAATCAGTGGGCGCAACGAAACCAGATTGGATTAGAGGATTGCCGATTTTAGGGTTGATCTGGCTCACCGGAGCCGTGATCGATCGAGTTTGGTTTGCGATCGACCAATCTGTTCCCGGTTGGGATCAAGCGGATTATCTGACTGGAGCGATGAACTACTGGCGAGTCTTGCAGTCTCCTGAGTGGTTTTCTCAAGACTGGTGGGCAAAATTTTGGACATTATCCTCTAAAATTCCGCCGTTGGTTTACATTTCAACGACTCCATTTCTAGCGATTTTTGGCGCAGGGGTTGAATCGTCTACGATCGTCAACCTGTTTTATGGCGCAATCTTGCTTAGTTCGGTTTACGGACTGGGAGCACGTCTATTTGATGTCCAAGTCGGTTTGTGGGCAGCCGCTCTTTGTCTTCTATTTCCAGCCCTTTATAGAATTCGCTTAGATTTTTTGATCGACTATCCATTAGTCGCCATGATTACATTAAGCGTCTTCACGTTAACGCTTTGGGCAATCAGCGATCGAGCCGCAATTTTATCCCATGAGCGCTCTATCAAATCCCAGAACGATTTTACGTTTCATCCCGCGATTAATTCTTCAATCTATTCCTGGCTATATGCAAGTGCGTTTGGCTTCTCATTTGGATTATCATTACTTACTAAACAAACTACGCTATTATTCTTAACCATCCCGTTAATTTGGTTGAGTGTTGTCTTTCTCTGGCAAAAAGCATGGATTAAATCAATCCAACTTTTATTAAGTTTACTGATCGCTCTATTGGTCTGTCTTCCGTGGTATCGGATCAATTGGCTTTTGATCTTAACCTCTGGTAAACGCGCCACGATCGATTCAGCGATCGCGGAGGGAGATCCGCCACTCAACACATTCGATGCCTGGATTTTTTACCTCAAATTGCTGCCCTCTCTCATGTCTTATCCCCTGCTATTAGTAGGATTAGTCGGGCTAGTGTTGTATTGGAAACGATCGGTGATTCGAGAAGAATGGTTTGTCTCAGGCGGTCGGCTACAGCAGAAAATAGACTACGGCGGCTTGCGAAAAAAAGGCTATCGACAAGCCATCTATCAAAATT
>JBBRMC010000117.1:0-8620 GCA_038231055.1 Leptolyngbyales cyanobacterium | reverse complement strand
GGAAAACCTCTGCGGTGTTGTAGATGAGCAGTGGCTCCTATTGTCCGATCGTTTTCCTCAATAATGCTATTAAGAAATTATTGGCTAAAAAGATAAAACCACCCATCTGCCCTCACCCCGACCCTCTTCCACAGGCGCTACCGTGTACACACAAGTCCTCGTCGCTTCGTTTGAGTCGGCTTATGCCCCCTACATCCCCCAAAATTGGGGGACTTTGAACAAGATAAATGGCTTGACCTCTAAAACCTCGTTTTATATCAAAGTCCACCAGAATGGGGGATTTAGGGGGCGAAAGGTTTTGGCAATGACGGATCGGATCAACTTGTGTGTACACGGTAGGAACTCATGGAGGGCTTGTTTTCCGCCTTCACGTTCTCCGACGCTTGCCGCCGTTACCAACACTCGTGGTACTAGACCTAACGTATCGACCGTCAGAAAGCGTTTTCGCCCATTGATCCGCTTGCCCGCATCATATCCGACGGCTTGGTTGACCATTGCAGCACTTTTGACGCTCTGACTGTCTACAATGGCTTCCGATGGAGTCGTCGCCCGGTCGGAGGTGACTCTCACCCAAGTCCTGAGTCGGTCATGGACCGCCAGCCACGTTCCATCTTTGCGCCAGGTGCGGAAGTAGCGATACACCGTTTGCCATGCCGGAAAATCCCCAGGTAGATTAGCTTAGACCGAGGGAGCTTTTTTTACCGCTTCACCCGCTTTTGAAAAACTCTCTTAGAAAACTTGCCCTGAGTCGCTCAAAAACAACCTAGAACAAACAACAATGTGGAGCCACAATCAACGGGTCGGTTTCCGATCGCGGTAGAGATAGGCTACGTTGGTCTCAGTTGCACTGTTCCCCTCCCGACGCAAAAGATATCCCGCTTCTCCCTAAGGAAAAGGGAGCTAGAGTTCTTGTTTCCTTTTCCTTGAGAGAGGGTAGGGTGAGGGCAAAAAGAGATTCACGCAGCAGGTCTAGTATTTTTAGTTTAATTCTGAACGCAATTTTAACCAATCAGTTTGAGCTTGAGGGGAAGAAGTCGTTGCTTTCTGTAAGAGAACAACCTTGTCTTGCACATCCAGAATGCCATACTTTTGTTGCGCGATAAGTGTATCTATTAACGGGACAAGCGCTTGAAGTCTCTGTCGATCGGGTTTCCTGACCACTTGGTACCGTTGCAGATGCCACAAGTCAGCTAAAATATAGGAGACAGACGTTATTTCTCCTTTGTCATTGCGGAGCATTAGAGATGGCAAGCGCTCATTCGCTAGTTCTATGATCTCTCGCCGACCTGACAGATGTGGAATCAGAAAGGCAGTCGCTGAGACACTAGCTTGCGGCGGAATCAAGTTGATCAGTGCTTGAATCTGGCTTGCGTGTTCCCACTGGCGACTGAGAGAAACGTAGAGTGCAGGCTGACCGAAATCTGGGATTAAAAAGTAGAAAGCTCCTTGTCCATTTGTCGTAATTGCTAGAAGGATCGACAAGGTGATACATCCCTTCCAAAATCGACGAAAACGCGGCTTGAATTGATGTTGATGGTGCGACCACCACAGAATTGCACCGTAGAACAGTCCGGGGACGACGTTCAAGGCATAGCGGATACTGACGGAAAGAGCTTTATCACTGTTTTGGAGCAGCAGTTCTAGTAATGGAAAGGCTGTCAGTACCCAAGTTGCGGGAGACAGCGCGGGGATAAATGCTAAAGGGAGCCATTGAAGTAAAAAGTACTGTATCCGCCGATCGAAGGGAAACAACAAACTCACTGCCAGTTCTTTAGGGTGACTGATAATGCTCCAGAGAAGCTGGAGAGTAGTAGGAGCATCTCCCTGAACATATTGAGCATATTGGTGAAAGTAGCTTTTCACGTATAGTCGGGAACTATCATTAGAAAACAGCGGCATCAGGATGTTCGTTACTAGAGCAATATAACTAAAGCTTAATAGGCACAAAGCCAAGCCTAAGCGAAGATTGCGACGGATTAAAATCAAGTAGGCACCAATGCTAAAAATGATAAACCCTGTATCTTCTCGAATTCCTAATGTCAAAGCAACAAAAAGCCAAAACAATCGCCACCTACGTTTTGCTAAAGCGAGGAGTAAACTGAATACGAATAGAGGGATCTGGCAAGCCTCATAAAAATTACCCAGTGACGGCGCTATCACTGCGATAGAGCCGTAAAAACTGGCAGTCATTAAAACAGAGATTGAGCAAGGGAGATAATGACGAGAGAGCGCGAACAAGACAAGTCCTGCTGCCGTAATTAATGTGATTTGTAAGACTACTAAAGTAGCACTGTTAGGAAATAGAGCGTATATCGGTAGCCAAAGCAAAAAGTCAAGGACAAAGTGTTGTCCCAAATGGTAGTACGATGCTGTAGTGATTTGACCCGCATCTAGAACGGCGCTTGATTGACCAGAGGAGAGAGAGCCTTGAAACAAATGTCCATGAAGGCTGTTCCAAAACAACTGGTTAAAAAGTCCTTGGTCGTAGGATGAGTAAAAACTGTAGTAGCGATTGAGTGAGAAAAAGACCATAAAAACAAAAAATATTGATGCTAATATCAATATCGTTATCAGGTTTGAGTCCTGTTTTAGGGATGGAATGTTCTTGAATAACGAGAACAACTTTGGCATTAGCTTCTTTGGTATGATTGGATGTTTCATGGATGCCGAATAGTCCTTAAGGTTCTAAGTTAGGATGATAACTTCTATCGTGTTGCGATAACACAGGCATTATCAACTTAATCGCACACGTTCAGAATTCAGCACAATTATTCCTGAATCGTCAGGGGCACTCAGTTCACGCAGCAGAATTTAGACAAGCCACTTCTCGCCAATCTTGAAATCGTTGGCAGAGTTGTTCACGATAGCGTTTGGCAGTCAATTGATGTTGTTTGGCGTAGGAAATGGTCTCGAATCGGTTCAAAAGCGGAGAGAAATCGTTGCGCTTGCCCTGGGGATTTGAATCGTCGCATTCGCCGTTCTCGCACCCGCGTCGGCTGATGCGAGTTATCGGCTCGATTGTTCAATCCCTTGTGTCGATGCTCCACGTTCGGCATCCCCTGTTTCTTCGCCGCTTCGTCGCTCTTTAGTTTGTGTTTGGTAGTCCTAAATATGTGGTGAAGCCGTTTAATTTGCCAGAGTTATTCGCTCAGATTCTTGCATTACTGCGGTGAGGACGTGTATCTAGTTTGACACTCCCATTCCTACCTCCAAAACGTTGGCAAAAAACTGATCGAGGTCTGCTTGATTAATGTCAGGATTCGCTAGAACTAGCCGAATGACAATCTTGCCATTTAAGGACGCATAGTTCACTAGGCTTTTACCACTTTTGACCAAGCGATCGCGCAACTCAAGATTCAATTGATCGAGGTCTGCTTGATTGCTGTCCACATATCGAAAACAGATGTTGAGATATTGCGTTGGAGCCATCAATTCTAGCTCTATGCAATCGTTAACTTTTTGAGTAGCATACTCTGCCATTTGAAACAGCCAATCAATTTTCTGTTCATAGCCGCGTTTCCCGTAGTATTGCCATGAAAGCCACAGCTTCAGCGAGTCAACCTTTCTGCCACATTGCAATGACATTAAACCCAGGTCATAGGCAGAATCTTCGTGTTCGTGAAATAGGTAATCGGTATTCTCACTTGAGACGGTTTGATAAAGCATTCCTTTATGTTTCATCAAGACAGCAGAGCAAATCAGGGGCAGCCCCATCAATTTGTGAGCATCCCAGGTGAACGAGTCCGCTAGTTCACTGCCTGATAGAAGATGCTTGTGTCGATCGCTCAAAAGAACTGTTCCACCCCAAGCACCATCGACATGAAACCAAAGATGATATTTCTGTGCAATTTGAGAAAGTTCAGGGAGCAGATCGAATGCACCTAACACGGTTGTTCCAGCCGTTGCACCCACAAAGAAAGGAGTTCTACCTAATTCCAAACTCTTGACAATGGCATCCTCAAGCGCCTGCGGAATCATTCTACCCTTAGAATCTGTCTCTATTTTAATGACGTTATCAAGTCCGATTCCCAATAGATTCGCCGCTTTGAGAAACGAATAGTGAGCTTGATCCGATATGAATAGTGTCAGAGTTTTGGACTGAACTCCTTGATGCTTCGCTTTTGGAAGAACTTTGTTTCTCGCGCACAAGATTGCGATTAAGTTAGCGTTGCTGCCTCCCGTCACAAACGTACCTTCGCCTTCATTAAAACCAATGGATGAGTTGATTTCCTGAATCAATATTTGCTCCATTAACGTTGCTACTGGAGCAATTTCATACGTTGCCATTGATGTGTTCGTTAAACCAGTAAAAACCTCACCGAGAAATCCAGGTAGACTAAAACCAGAAAATAGCTGATTAAAAAATTGCTTGTGTCCGGTTCTGACACTATAAGCAAGATAAGTTTCGAGCAAAACTATGAAGCGATCGTGCGAAACCCCTTGCTCAGGAATCGATAAATCAAGTTTAGTTCTTAAGGACTCAGGATTTTGATACTGAACCACCTGTGTTTCTAAAGCGGAATTCTCCTCTAAATATCGGCTCACTAGCTGGAGCGCTGTTGATAACAGTTCATCCTGATCTGACATTCTCCTCGATCCTCTGAGTTGTTGAGTTAACTGTTTTCCTGAAGCTGAAATTCTTGTAACACGGTTAAGCCTGCTAAAAAGTTCCGATCCTCGCTGATATGAGGAAATTTGAGTTGGGAGTCAGGAATTCCTTTTTGCAGTTGGCGCTGTCGAAGGAGGGCAAAGCTACCGGACGCGAGGATTCGGAGTCGAGGCGACGGGATTTGATTCTGGCGGTTCAATGCATAAAACGTGTTTGCTGCTCGAAGCCGACACTCAAAGCTAGACAAAAAGGCTTCAGGACTATTGAGGACTTGATTCCCTGAAAGCTCAATGTTCACCAAATAGTGCGCTGGGAATTCATGTTCAGACAATGTGATACAGAAGTCTTCTAAGGAGATATCAAACTCTCGCTGCAATCCTTGCATCACCTTGGTTGCATGAAATTCTGTAGTTTTCTCAAACGTCGATGAAAGTAACCCGCCCGCCCGATAGCGAAAGACGATGAGCGGAGCCTGTTCATAAAAGCCCACCACTTCGATCACGTCTCCAATATCGTAGCGATAGAAGCCACTGTAATTGGTCATGAGAATACGGTAGAACTCTCCGACCTTAACCTCGTTTGCCAGTAAAGCTTTTGGGTGTTCTACTTCCCATTGATCTTGGGGTACAAACTCAAAAAAACCACTCTCGATCGCCGGGATACTGCCATCAACATTCACGTCGGAATAGATGCCGATATTGCCTTCTGCCGAAGAGTAAGCCGCTCCAAATACGGGGATGTCGTCAAAATACTCAGGAAATCGCTCAAAGTAAAAATCTGACGTGCCGCCTCGCGCGGTGACAACTGCGGACAGTCCTTGCCAAGCATGTTTGGGCGTGAGTCGTCCGTGCGATCGCAAAACCTGCCTCAACTCATCTGCTCGGCGAGGGTTTGGAGACCACTGCTGTTCTAAACGAGTTCGCAAATCGGGTTCTAATGTTAACCAAGCCGCGATCGTGCCTGTTTCCAAATCATGAATAAACTCCTCCGCATATTGCTCTAAATAAGCGCAGATGCGAAGAATCAACATCGGATAATTAGCCGCGATCGAGCGGGTTGAGGAATTCCGCAACGCAAACAGCAAACACACATAGTGACGAGCCAAACTATCTGCGATCATCGGGGTTTGCGGTGGATGGGCAAAAATTTGGCTGTAGAGAAGTTTGCCCATGCGAAAGACACCTGCCGCTGCTGGACCGCACTCAATCCCGCTACTCGTGCGTCCAAATAGTCGCCCGGTATTGGTAATCAGCGTTTTGCCAAACTGACTGCCTCGATCGCGCAGCGCATCATTGAGAAAGCCAATGCTAGTCAGGTTTGCTCGTCGCAGCGAATTTTGAAACCGATAAGTGACGGGAATCATTTTCTTGGTGCCCGTCGATCCGCTCGTCAGGCTGAAATAAACTACGGGATCAGCGGTCAAAATATTGGGTTCGCCCTGAGCCATCCGATCGATATAGGACTCGTAGCTGCTATAGGGCAAAACGGGAACCTGCTCTCTAAATTGATGAATGGTTTGGATGTCTTTCAACCCACATTTCTGACCGTACTCAGTCATTTGATGCGTCACTAAAACAGACTTTAAGAACTGTTCTTGAACTGCCTCGATATGGCGAGTTTTACGCACAAAGCTCGCTTTTGTAGCATTAGCAATGGTCGCTAAAATCGGAAGTAAATTTGCCATTAGAATCTCACTATTCAATCAACGTTCTGTTATCGGTTGCGTTTGATTAACCAAATCATCGCGATCCCGATCGCGATCATCACCCCGATGCGAAAACCATTGGAATACTGGTTAATTATCCAATATTGGCTGCCTAAAAAATATCCGCTGTAGGTCAGCAATCCCTGCCACGTACTGGTGCTAGACACTAGACAGAGCAAAAATAATCCAAAATTCATCCGACTAATGCCTGCGGGCACCGCAATCAAAGTGCGAATGATGGGAATAAATTGACTTAAGAGAACTGCCTTGCTGCCAGACTGATCAAACCATTGCGTTGCTCTCTGAATATCAGTTGTAGAAAGCTTGATCCATTTATGCCGTTTTGCCCATGCAATCAAACGCTCCTCGCCCAGATATCTGCCTGCCCAATACCAAGGCATCGATCCGGCTGTGCTTGCCATTACTCCTGATAGGACGACCCCTACAAGATTGAGCTTGCCTTGCGCCACGATGAAGCCAGCCAAAGGCAAAATCAGCTCTTGAGGAACCGGAAACAGAAAAATGAGTAGAAAAATGCCTAGATATCCCAGAGAGTCTACCAAATCAGTCGGTTGTGCCAGCATTCTGTCCTATCTTGGTGTAGACATCTTTAGAACAGCCCAGCTAGCTTTTCTAATGTTTTCGCGTTAGAGAATTCGGATTCAGCAAGTTGAATCGTTGGCTCTACTGGATAGAATGTCCGATCGCGATAATCTCGACATCGACCGCCAGTAATATGTAGCAGGATGGAAGCCTGACGATCAATCCGATCGTCCCTAGCGGCTTTGATCAAACTCGCAAAGGCAACTCCTGCGGCTGGCTCGATCTCCACACCTTCTGATTCTTGAAATAGCCGCATCGCCTGTATCGCTTCTTGATTATCGGCAAAAAACATATCGCCCTGGCTTTCCTTTAACACATCATAGACCCCGCCTTTAATGGCATAGGGAGGACGCTGGTTGGACAGCACACTCGCCATAATTTGCTTCACGTTTTGCTTGTTACTTGCATCGTCAATCAACTGCCGCTGCTGTGATTTCCAAGCGTGGTAGATCGGCATAAAGGGAAAGTTTTGACTCAGCATTAGGCGTGGGAGTGTTTGCCCAAACTGACCCGTACACACTAGCCGCTTTGCTGCTTCATGGACGGCGATCGCGCCTGCCCCGCTCCCGATCGCTTGAAAATAATAATCGGGGAGATGTCCGATCGTTTCGACTGCCGCCAGCATGGTGGTTCCAACGCCATCTCGCCGCCCGATGTTTTTAACGCCACCCTCTAAAAAAAATGGATCGAGATGGGAAAGAACCGCTGCTAACTGAATCGCAGCATCATAGTCCGCGTCGATCAAAGATACGATTTTCACACAGGGATCAAGGGGCGCTCTGAACGTCAGTTTAGCAAGTCCACTCGTCGGTACGATCAGCAAACACGGAATCTGGTTCTCAGAGCAGACATGGGCAAAGGCTGCTGCCGTGTTCCCCGCAGAGGCAATCACCAATGCTCTAGGGTGACGATCGGGCAAGCGCGAAAGAACAGCATATGCCTCAAGCTCTTTGAAGGTTGCGGTTTCTAGCATGGCTCCTTTCTCTGCCCAATACCCGTTAAACGCGATCCAGAGATTGGGTAACCCCAAGCGATGACAAATTTTTTGACTCTGGTAAGTTATGGTTTGGCTAGAGTTGCTAAGAAAATGATTGGTTGGGAGCCACTGATGATATCGAAATATCCCCTTACCAGAAGGATCAGGCTCAAATCTTTTAGCCTGGTAGTCTGTGATCAGAAGCGCCGTCTCCTCATGCTTAGCGGGACAGGTCAGAATGAACCCATCATCTTCAAAAGTCGCGTTACAAGATTGGCATCTTATCTTGTAGTGCCGGGGTATTACCATTCCAGTCTCACATAAAAAATTACTTTTAATTTGCGGATAATATTCCACGTCTGTTGTTGTGTGAACTACCAAATGAAGACCTAAGCACAACTGTCTATAGCTTATTGTAGTCAAATCACTATTTATATATTCCTCTGAGATCGTTAAATTTGATCTCCAGCAAGTCAATTAGCATATCAAAAGAGTCTGAAAATAAATTAACTTTAGAAGATTTTTGTTGATGATGGGTTGATACAACCGCAGGAACTTCTCCGATAGAATATCTATGTTTCTTCGCTAAATAAATCAGTTCAACATCAAATGAGTATCCAGTCATTGTTTGCTTAGAGAACAGCACTTTTGCCGAAGGTCGTCTAAACCCCTTTAGTCCAGCTTGCATATCAGAGTAGGGTAAGTTAAGCAAGCCCCTCGACAGCAG
>JBBRMC010000116.1:0-8650 GCA_038231055.1 Leptolyngbyales cyanobacterium | reverse complement strand
CGACGAGTTGTGGGATCTTGGGCAAGGTCTTGGCTAAATTTTGGGAATTTAGTTGCCATAAGTCTTTATGATTCCTCCTGGCTCAACCTAACGACAATGCACGAGCTAGGAAGAATGCCCAGGTTGTGACAATTCCTCCCAAGAGGTAGTGAGCAACGCCCACAGCCCGACCTTGGATGATGCTAAGAGCACGAGGCTGAATGGCAGGTGCGACTTTCAGCTTGTTGTGTGCCCAAACAATCGACTCGATCAATTCTTGCCAGTAGCCGCGACCGCTGAACAGGAACATCAAGCTAAACGCCCAGACGAAGTGAGCACCTAAGAACAGCAAGCCATAGGCAGACAGTGCTGAACCGTAGGAGGTGATCACCTGGGAGGCTTGTGCCCACAAGAAGTCACGTAACCAGCCATTGATCGTGATGGCGCTTTGAGCGAAGTTGCCGCCCGTGATGTGATCGACACTGCCATCAGCGTTGACCGTTCCCCACACGTCTGATTGCATTTTCCAACTGAAGTGGAAGATGGCGATCGAGAGGGAGTTGTACATCCAGAACAGACCGAGGAAGACGTGATCCCAACCAGAAACCTGGCAGGTGCCGCCCCGACCGGGACCGTCGCAAGGGAAGCGGAAGCCCAAGTTAGCTTTGTCTGGAATCAGACGTGAGCTACGAGCAAACAGCACACCCTTCAGCAGAATCAGAACCGTAACGTGAATGGTGAATGCGTGGATGTGGTGAACCATGAAGTCCGCCGTGCCCAGCGCGATTGGCATCATTGCAACTTTGCCGCCGACGGCGATCGTGCCGCCACCAAACGCATAACTAGCCGGAGCTAACGCGTTAGGAGCTGTGGAACCCGGAGCCAGCGTGTGCAGGTTCTGAATCCACTGAGCGAAGACAGGCTGAAGTTGAATTGCCGTGTCAGAGAACATATCTTGAGGGCGACCCAACGCACGCATGGTGTCGTTGTGAACATACAGACCAAAGCTGTGGAAGCCCAGGAAGATACAAACCCAGTTGAGGTGAGAGATGATTGCATCGCGGTGACGAATCACCCGATCGAGCAAGTTGTTCTGGTTCACGACAGGATCGTAGTCCCGCACCATGAAGATGGCTCCGTGAGCGGCTCCACCGACGATGAAGAAACCACCCAACCACATGTGGTGAGTAAACAGAGACAACTGCGTGGCGTAGTCAGTCGCCAAGTAGGGATAGGGAGGCATTGCGTACATATGCTGAGCCACGATGATGCTCAAGGAGCCAACCATTGCCAGGTTGATCGCCAGTTGAGCGTGCCAAGAAGTGGTCAGAACTTCGTACAAGCCTTTGTGCCCTTCGCCTGTGAAGGGACCTTTGTGTGCCTCAAGCATTTCCTTGATGCTGTGACCAATGCCCCAGTTGGTGCGGTACATGTGTCCCGCGATGATGAACAGAACGGCGATCGCCAGGTGGTGATGCGCAGTATCGGTCAACCATAAACCGCCCGTGACTGGGTTGAGACCGCCCTTAAAGGTAAGGAAGTCGGCGTATTCACCCCAGTTGAGGGTAAAGAAAGGAGTCAGCCCTTTGGCAAAACTGGGATAGATGTCTGCCATGAGCTGCGAGTTCAAGATGAACTCGTGGGGCAGAGGAATCTTATCCGCCGGAACGCCGCGATCAAGTAACTCATTGATGGGTAGAGATACGTGAATTTGGTGTCCAGCCCAGCCTAGGGAGCCAAGCCCAAACAGCCCTGATAGGTGGTGGTTCAGCATCGACTCCACATTCTGGAACCATTCCAGTTTGGGAGCGCGCTTGTGATAGTGGAACCAGCCAGCAAAGAGCATTAAGCCAGCCATGACCAAACCGCCAATCGCGGTGCAGTAAAGCTGAAATTCATTTGTGATGCCGGACGCGCGCCACAGTTGAAAGAACCCAGAGGTGATCTGAATTCCGTGGAAGCCGCCGCCGACATCGGCGTTAAGGATTTCTTGACCGAAGATCGGCCAAACCACCTGAGCACTAGGCTTAATGTGAATTGGGTCTGCGAGCCAAGATGAATAGTTTGAAAAGCGAGCGCCATGAAAATACATGCCACTCAGCCAGATGAACACAACGGCCAAATGACCGAAGTGAGCACTAAAGATCTTCCGAGATACGTCTTCTAAATCGCTGGTGTGGCTATCGAAATCGTGAGCGTTTGCGTGGAGGTTCCAAATCCAGGTGGTTGTTTTTGGACCTTTAGACAGGGTGCGATCGAAATGACCTGGCTGTGCCCACTTCTCAAAAGAAGTAGGAACTGGATCTTTATCGACGATCACCCGTGCCTTTGCCTCGCGCTCCGGTGGGCTAATTGTCATTGAGACTCTCCTCTCTTTAGACAAGGAACGAGGAATCCCCCAAAATCAGGCTCCCTTCTGTCTTCAAACCGTTTGCGACCTAAGCCGCACGTTGACTTGCACTCGATAACTAGGTTCATGAGTCCAAAAGCCGAAGCTTTGTAACTGTGAGTGCAGTGTGAGCGATCGATTTGAGAGGTGGGGTTTGTTCACAACTAGGTCAGATATCTGCGGTTGTCGTGAACACAGCCTTTGTGGGTTCTCATCGAGTCATTATAGGTCTTAGATGAAAGCGTTTTTAACGGGAATTTACAATAATTCAAATTCGGTGGATGGTTGATGATGACTGGGTTCTGACTTTTAGCAAAGTTTGAAAAGTCAAGCATCTGTTGATTAAGTTTACATACCTAAACGATTGGAAAAAATCTCAAATCCTATAGAAGAAGATCGATAATTAATTAATTGTTAATATAAATTTGCAGAAACTGATTCAGCGATCGTCTCCGCAGACTTTGTATCAGGAATTTAGCAGAGAGGACTCAATGTTTTCCGCTATAGTTCCGTATGGATGGCTCAGTTAGATGTGATTAGGAGTGTTGCCTGGTGTTTGGGATCAATCGCTGGCGTAGTGTTGCAAGAACGTTGCTCATCTCTGGACTGTTGGTTTGCGTTCTCAATCTGTGGGGGTGCGGTGGCAATTCGCGCAGTGAGGCTCCTAAGACTCGCTCAGTTGCGGCTCGGTCCACTTCTAAAGCGGCTCCGGTTAAACTATCTGGTAAGATTTCCGAGGTTTCACCGCCTGAGGTGATTCAAGAACTTCGAGACGTGCTGGAACGCTATCAGCCTCAAGTGACGATCGTGTCTCCTCGCTCCAATGAGGTGTTGCAAGATGACACCGTTTCGGTTCGTCTGCAAGTCAAAGATTTGCCTCTATATAAAGACGAGAAGCTGGGGTTAGGAACTCACCTACACCTCTTCTTAGACAACCAGCCTTATCAAGCGGTGTATGACGTGAGTCAGCCGATCGCGCTTAAAGATTTATCCCCAGGAACTCATACCATTCGCACATTTGCCAGTCGCCCGTGGCATGAAAGCTTCAAAAATGAAGGGTCATACGCTCAAACGACGTTCCATGTGTTTACAAAGACTCCTGATAACAATCCCAATCCAGAACTGCCGCTATTGACCTACAGCCGTCCGCAAGCAGCGTATGGTGCTGAGCCGATCATGCTGGATTTCTTCTTAACGAATGCGCCCCTGCATATTGTGGCGCAAGACGATGAGCAAGACGATGTGGCAGATTGGCGAATCAAAGTGACGGTCAACGGGTCAGAATTTGTGCTCGATCGCTGGCAACCGCTCTATCTCAAAGGCTTCACTCCGGGTAAAAATTGGGTGCAGTTGGAGTATATCGATGAGAAGGGCAACCCAGTTCAAAACGTCTATAACAACACGGCTCGGAGCTTTACCTACACACCAAAGGGGACAGACACGCTTTCTAAGCTAGTCCGCGATGAGCTTTCGTTTGCTCAAGCTCGCAGCATTGTTGATCCCAACTATAAAGCTGAGACACCCGACGAACCGAGTCCTCAACCATCTCCGATGCCGACGGTGGCTCCAGTTCCGGTCGTGCATTCGATTCCACCTGTGATGCAGCCGGTTCCAGAGATGAAGGAACCAGCGATCGTGAAGCCATCTCCTAAAATTGAGCCGTCAGAATCTCCCAAGCCTGAGGAGACAAAGCCTTTAGAGGAACCTAAAGGTGGATTCTTCAATCGTCTTCGTCGCCCTGCTGAACCTGAACCGACTCCCAGCGTTACTCCTGAACCGAGTCCGAGTGTGGCACCTGCTCTTGTAGAGCCGATCGAAGAACCTGCTCCTAAGTTAGAGGACGAGAAACCTTCTGAAGTCTCTAAAGTCAAGGAGGCTCCGAAGGAAGGATTCTTTAATCGCTTCCGTCGCCCTGAAAGTCCGAAACCATCTCCTGTTACCACGCCTGAGCCAACGTTGAGTATTCCGTCTGAACTGGCGGAACCGACTAAGGAGCCTGCACCAGAAGCTCCAGAAACTCAGGAGACTGCACCAGAAATTCCAGAAACCCAGGAGCCTGACGTTGAAATTTCTAAGCCAAAATCGCAGCCTAAGTTCTACGATCGCTTCCGTCGTCCCTCCGACTCCCTTAAAGTGACCCCGGAACCGTCTCCTAGTGTTTCGCCTGTCCCGATTGAAGAACCCAAGGAAGTTGAACCTGATTTGACCGAAAAAGCTCCTGAAGTGACGGCTCCTAAAGTGGAACCGAAGCCTAAGTTCTACGATCGCTTCCGTCGTCCTGTCACAACTCCAAAACCTTCACCGATCGAGGTTCCGGCACCTACAAATGAAGTCAAAGAACCTACGCCTGAGCCAGCAGAAACGAAACCATCCGAATCTGCTAATCCTTTGCTAAAGACAGAGTTAGAGCGTCGATTGGGCATTCCCCTATCTTCACCAAAGCCAACGCTGTCGATCGAGCCTAGCCCTCAAGCCGTTGAAGTGAAGCCGCCTGCTCCAGTAGATGCTGCTGAAATTAAACCGGTCGAACCGCAGCAACCTCGATCGTTTCAACCCAGAAAATCTCCGAATCAGTTTCGTCGTCCTTCTAGCCCGATCGAGTCTCCTGAGGCTCCCATCAAGCTACCCGAAACGCTAGAGGCACCGCCCGGCGACCCCACTCCGATTCAGGCAGTTCAATAAATGATGATTCGTTAAGGTTGAGGGTAGGTCTCAATCTAGTATTTGATGTGAGAAATTCAGCACCCACTAACTGTTTTTGAAGGGTAAGAACGGCGGCTTGGGCACGATCGCACACGTCTAAATTTATGCAAAATTCTATGGACATAGACGAGCACAGTTTCCGCAGAAATATAGGGAACATCCACGATTTCTTGATTTGATTTACCCGTTGCTACGAGCGCAAGAATCCCCTGTTCTTGCCGGGTGAGTGGGTTATCAGAGGCAGTTCGTTTTGGAAAACAGCTTGAACTTTAGTCGGTGCCGTTTGAACCCATCTGTCTGCGCCAGCAACGATCGAGCGAACTGCTAACATCAAATTCTCAGGGCAACATAGCAAGCAAGAAATGGCAAGATCGCTAAGATTCAGTAGACACAGCGGTTTTGATGGGCAATAGAACCGTAAATGTAGATCCTATCCCAACTTCAGACGTGACAGAGATCGTGCCTTGCAATCGCTTCACAAGTCGATCGACGATCGCTAACCCTAACCCAGTGCTATCGATCGAGGGATCTGGGTCAGAAGGCTGCGCTCGAAAGAATGGCTCAAAGATTCGAGCTTGAACCTCTGGTGCAATGCCAATTCCAGTATCAGTGACGGTTATGCTCCACTGGTCAGCATTGAAAGGACGACACGCCAATGTCACACTGCCCGACTGGGTGTAGCGAATGGCATTGCTCATGAGATTGACTAAAACCTGTTGCAGACGAAACGAGTCTGTCAACACTTGAGGAAGCGTTGGGTCGCAGTCGCACACGAGATCTAGTGTGCGCGTTTCGGCTAACGGTTGCACCACTTCTAGAGCCGATTCAATCATCGGTTGCACGTCTATCCATGCCAGTTGCAGGTCGATATTGCCCGTCTCATGACGAGAAAGCTCTAAAGAATCATTGATTAAACGAAGCAATCGGCGACCATTTCGCACCACGCGATCGATATGCTCCAAACTGGGAACAGAGTCTCTCAACTCCGCTCGCCGCTGTTGGTTTAAAAATAGCTCTGAATAGCCAATAATCGAACTCAGAGGCGTTTTTAGCTCATGTGCCAGGTGAGAAATGTTATCTTGACTCGCCCGAAGCAATCGACTCAGTTCTTGATTATTCATCATCAATTGGCTTTGCAGGCTTTCGAGTTCTTGCAGTCGCTCTTGCATATAACTCTTAAAACACTGCGCGATCGCTTCATCAATCACCTGATCAATCAGCGCGAGCACCCGAAATATTTCCTCTGGGGTGGTTTTGACTAAATCTGACTGAAGATTCTTAAAGACGGTGACTCGCAGAAGATGATATTCTCGTGCAATCTCAGCTGCATCAAAGCCCTGGTCAGCCCTGAGAGAGCCGTGGCTTAAGCTTGCACGAATCACTGTTTGAGTATCGCTAGTTTCGGAGTGCGACAAGATCGTCACCAATGCCTTGAGAACCTTCGGGATATGATCTCTAATTGCAGAATGAGACAGCGAATCGGCACTTTTAATTTGATGATCGTCAGAGACGGCTTTGACCCATTGCTGAGTGATAGTTTCAATTTTCTCGTTCAGCAGTTGGCTCAGATCTAGCATGGGTAGGCAACAGAGAAATTGTCAAAAAAATGGGAAGCTTTCAATAGTTTAAGCAAACTAGAGATTACTTCACACAATAAAAATTAATTTATGAGACCCAAGAGCTTTTCAGTGACAAGAATCAGTACCATCTGCGATCCTTGCCACCCTTCATTAGGCAGGATTTGCTTGAGTTCGACGGTGAAGCAACTTCTGAATCGAAGCCTTCTCTAAAATTCCAACCAAGATACCGTTCTCACGGACAACGTTTAAAGCAGGCAGTTTCTTCTCTTCTAGAAGCTTCGCCACTTCTAGGAGGGGTTGATAAGATTCAACGGTTAATGACGGCTCGATCTGCTTCATCAATTCTTGAATCTGAAGATTAGACCACTGCCCAACGGGGATCGTTTGTAGCGCATCCACCGCGATCTCTCCGACTAATTGCCCATCTGCATTCGTTACCAAAAACTTACGCCAGTTGTCGCGGCTAAGAATCTGCTGATCAGCAAACTCTCTCAGCGAAAGCTGTGCTGACACAACTGGGCTGTTGGGCGTGACTGCATCTGCGGCTGTTAATCCTGTGAATTGCTCCTGAATTCGGGCAGATTGACCTGCTCGACCTGCATTTTGCAGCAAGAACACCCCAATCAATAGAGTCCAAACGCTGCCAAAGTCCCCAGAGGTGACGATCGGGAATAGCCCTGACGCGATCGCGATCCAACCAAAAAGCTGTCCAACTCGACTGGCAAACACAACGCCTTTATAAGGATTGCCGGTCACCTTCCAGACCAATGCTTTGAGAATGTTGCCACCATCCAACGGCAGCCCAGGAATTAAATTAAACAGGGCTAACGCTAAGTTAATCGAAGCCAACAAACTCAAAATTGCCGTCAACGGCGTGGCTGCTCCGGTGCCTAAAGCGGCTATGCTCAACAGCCCAAAGAGTAAGAGACTCACAATCGGACCTGCGATCGCCACCCAAAATGCTTCACCAGGAGTCTTTGATTCATTGTCTAAGCTGGCAAGTCCGCCAAACAAGAACAACGTAATCGACTGCACTCCAATCCCTTGCCGCAAGGCAACAAAACTATGCCCTAGTTCATGCGCCAACACCGACCCAAATAGTAGTAGGGCAGTCGTCAACCCCAACAACAAGGGCACTCCACCTGCTAGCTCTGGAAATTGAGCCGCGATGCCACTGCTATAGCTCCAGGTAAACAGCCCCAGCACTAAAAACCAAGACGGATTGACATAAAACGGAATGCCAAACAGGTGACCAACGCGAATATTGCCATTCATAAAGCGACCTCTAAATCAGTGGAGTCTCACTCCAGGTCTGTTAGCTTTAAGTGTAACGAAATATGAACAAACATCTCAGGTTTCGACAGCGTGAAAGCCGTCTAATCAGCGTTCGGTCGAGGTGGAAAATCAGATCAGTCCGGCACCAGACCAGATATGATACCAAAGGAGTCAACAGAAGCGAACAATGGTAGAACGTCCCATCAAAAAATCTGAGCGGCAGGCGGCATCGTCTGAACCCCCTTCCCCAACGTCAGATTCAAAGCCTTCTGCTCCGCCAAAGCCTCAGCGCTCAGAAGGTCGCAGTGACGATCGTCCATCAGGTCGCAGCAACGATCGCTCCTCAAGCAGAGGCAAACGAGGCTCTCAAGATGATGAGCCTAAGCAGATGATGAATCCTGCTTTGATGCGAGGTCCTAAACCTGTCAAGGCTCCGGTTGCGCCTGAGCCACAGCCAGAAGCGATCGCTGAAGACCCTTTGGAAGCAACCTCAGAAGAGACGAGCGAAGAGTGATTGCTTAGGGTCGTGGATTAAAAACCTGTAAGACTTGTGAGCGTCTTCCGCCCTCCTCACGAAGTCTACCGTGTACACACAAGTCCTCGTAGATTCGTTTGAGTCGGCTTCTGCCCCCTAAATCCCCCAAAATTGGGGGACTTTGAACAAGATAAATAGCTTGACCTCTAAAACCTCGTTTCATCTCAAAGTCCACCAGAATGGGGGATT
>JBBRMC010000115.1:0-8711 GCA_038231055.1 Leptolyngbyales cyanobacterium | reverse complement strand
TGCCCAGACGACCACTGAAGCGGCTGATAGAAATGGCTGGCTCGTGCCTGGAGTAGCGATCGCTGCTCTTTTGGGAGCCGGGGCTTGGCTAGTCAGACGGAAGAAGTAGAGACCGATGATCGAGCATGGCACTAGCCTCTTTCCTCAAGGAACCTGTTATTTTTGTTTTCTGGAAACATCTGTCAAATCCACACCGCAGGATTCGAGGTACCACAAGTTAGATAAACTCTACCGAAAGGATGTAATAATCTCTATCTATTGAAAGACAGAATTTGTCGGGAGGCTGACAACCTACGCTACCCAAAGGGAGTTTTGCACAAAACCCTGAATTTTGCCCGATCGCTCTCAAAGAATCTGACCCAACTTTATTTGAATTAACGATAGATTTAGAATCTACATCGACGACACTCGATTTGTAGCGTTTCACCCTTTACCCTTCATCATGATCGATCACGACGTAATCATCGTTGGCGGCGGATTAGCAGGTTCTCGCGCTGCTTTAGAAATTGTCCGCACAAATCCCAGTCTTAGCGTCGGCTTAATCGCCAAAACTCACCCGATTCGCTCTCACTCAGTTGCAGCACAGGGCGGAATGGCTGCCACCTTAAAGAATGTCGATGACACTGACACTTGGGAGGCTCACGCTTTCGATACGGTCAAGGGGTCAGACTATCTGGCAGATCAAGATGCCGTCGCGATTTTGACTCAGGAGGCTGCCGATGTCGTAATTGACTTAGAACACATGGGCGTTTTGTTCTCTCGCCTCCCCGATGGCAGAATCGCTCAACGTGCCTTCGGCGGACACTCCCACAACCGCACCTGCTATGCTGCTGACAAAACCGGACACGCCATTTTGCATGAATTAATCTGCAACTTGATGAAGCACGGCGTTAAAGTCTACGAAGAATGGTATGTCACCCGCTTGATTCTCGAAGACGGACAAGCGAAAGGCATCGTCATGCGAAACATTCAAGACGGAACTCTAGAAGTCGTCAGAGCCAAAGCAGTGATGTTTGCGACGGGCGGGTATGGTCGTGTCTACAACACCACCTCCAACGATTACGCCTCGACGGGTGACGGGTTAGCCATGACTGCTATGGCAGGCTTGCCCCTCGAAGACATGGAGTTTGTGCAGTTTCACCCGACTGGGTTGCCTGTCGGAGTTCTGATTTCTGAAGCAGTGCGCGGAGAAGGGGCTTATTTGATTAACAGCGAGGGCGATCGCTTCATGACGACCTACGCTCCATCTCGCATGGAGCTTGCTCCTCGCGATATCACCTCCCGTGCCATCACCTACGAAGTTCGGGCAGGGCGAGGAGTCAATCTCGACGGCACAAAGGGCGGCTCATTTGTCTATTTAGATCTGCGCCACTTGGGAAAAGAAAAGATTATGAGCCGATTGCCCTTCTGCTGGGAAGAAGCTCATCGCTTTCTAGGCATTGATGCCGTGACGCAACCGATGGCAATTCGTCCGACAGTTCACTACTCAATGGGCGGCATTCCGGTTAACACAGACGGGCGAGTGAGAAGCAGCGCCACTGATCTGGTCGAAGGATTCTTTGCCGCCGGAGAAGCCGCTTGTGTGTCGGTGCATGGAGCCAATCGGCTAGGCAGCAATTCGCTTTTAGAATGCGTGGTCTATGGGCGCAGAACTGGGGCGGCGATCGCGCAATATGTCCAAACCAAAAAGTTGCCAGAGGTAAATAGCGATCGCTACATCACCGAAACCGAAACCCAAATTCAGGCACTTCTCGATCAACCCGGACAGTATCGCATCGCCGAAATTCGTCAAGCTTATCAAGACTGTATGACCGACCACTGCGGCGTGTTTAGAACCGAAGCCGTGATGCTAGAAGGACTCGCAAAGCTCAAAGAAATCCAACACAAATATACTCAGATTCGGCTCGACGACAAAGGCAAACTCTGGAACACCGAAATCACAGAAGCCCTAGAACTAAGAAGTCTCTTAGTGGTAGGTGACATGATTCTCACCTCTGCTATCAGCCGTCAAGAAAGCCGAGGGTCTCATTTCCGCGAAGACTTCCCTCAGCGTGACGATCAAAACTTTCTCAAGCATAGCCTTGCCTACTATTCGCCTGCTGGCATTGACCTCGACCATATGCCCGTTGTAGTAAATATGTTTGAGCCACAAGAACGCAAATATTAGTCTATCAAAACGACGATCGCTAGACAGTAATTAAGCTCAGAGTGACTTGAACGAAGGCTGTCTCAACCTGAGATCTCAGATATCGGTCAGAGCAGAGCATGGTTGTATCCGTTGGAGTCACCCTCAAACTTTAGCTTCCAACAATTTGAGAAACTCAGTGTTGACACCTGATTCGCGGGTCAGCGCAATTTTTCCCGTACGCGCGATCTCACGAATCCCAAACTTATTGAGCACCTGAACGATCGCGACCATCTTCCCAGGGTCACCGACTACTTCTAACGTCAGCGAGTCTTCTGACACGTCTACCACACGGGCGCGAAAAATCTGAGCCAATTCGACAATTTCGGATCGACTCGTGCTGCCAGCATTGACCTTCAGCAACATCAACTCCCGCTCCACACACGGAACTTCGGTGATATCTTGCACCTTGATCACGTTAATCAGCTTATAGAGTTGTTTGGTCAACTGCTCAATGCTGCGATCGTCTCCTGGTACCACCATCGTAATCCGCGAAACGCCCATCTGCTCTGCCGGACCGACCGCCAAACTCTCGATATTAAATCCTCGTCGGGCAAACAAGCCCGCAATCCGAGTCAAAACCCCGGCTTCGTCTTCAACCAGAACAGAAAGGGTGTGCTTCATCACCGTGTTTGTCAGTAGAAAAATTGCATTTTCTCATTCTATCGTGCAACCTCACGAATACTGTCATTTGAGTGGCGATCGCGCCTCCTTTTAGAAATAGGTCTACCAAACTGCCTGATATCCTCTCTGCCAAACATTATTCTTGCTCTAGATAGATGCCCTTTAATGCTCTAGCCAGTCTAATCAAGAGGTGTAAATTTTACGTGGAGCAAAGGCGTTTATGGGTTGGTTAAAAAGGCTGTTTGGGCAAGAGAAACCCCAAGACCCACAGCAAGCAATTAGTGGACAAGCGGTAGCGCAAGCCCCAATGAGTGCTCCGGCAGATACCTCTGCCCCGGCTGCTGATGAAATTTCGATCGAACGAGTGGGTTTGAACGGCGAGTATGACCAAAGCGGACTCGCTAAACGAGTGGCTCTAGCCTTTGACCAAGATTCTGAAGTTGCTGATGTTGACCATGTCTATGTCGCACAGACAGGAAGCACAGTCGTTCTCAAGGGCAAAGCTCCTAGCCAAGAAATCTTGAATAAGCTGATCCAAATTGCCAACAGCGTTAATGGCACATCAGCAGTCGAAGCCGATCAAGTTGAAGTTGGTTAAGTAATTCAGTTTTTTTGAAGTCTATTTTTGGAGTTTATAAATGTAGCCTGTCCGATCGGGCTACCTTTTTTATTCAATCCACTGCACCTTCACAAAGTGAGCAGGACGACCCCAAGCATCTTGTACGACAGAAATGTCTTGCACGCTTAAGTTAAATGGAATTGCAGTCGTAACATATTGCTGAACCACGCGCCCCAATTCAGGCGTGAGTTGAGCGGCTGCGGTAGCGGCAACCCCAAAGCCAAGAAGTTGCTCGATCAGACCTTTAGGCAGCAGCATAAATGCTCCCCACGTCAACCCTGCCGTCAAGATTACCTCTACCGATAGATTAGTTCCACAACGGGGATGAACGGCTAAATCCCATTCGCTCTTAATTCGTCTGAGCGCCTCGTTTACAGCACGACTGACATCCGATGTTTTGACCTGACCATAGAGGTAAAATCCCTGCTCAGTAGACAATCCACCTAGCCCATCGCTGTCTACAGACAAACGACCACGAAGGTCGTCAGAAGTGACTGTTTGAGCCGCACCACTCAGAACCCAGACCGTTGCGTGTTCTAGCCCATGCACCTGACGCAGTGTCAAAACTTCTTTCAATCCTGGAATAAACCCAATCTGCCTCAGCAACTCAGTATCTTGAGTGGGTTGAGGAACCGGAAATGCAGCACTCCAAAAGTCAGAATTTACTTCATAAGCTGTAGTCGTCATAGCACAATTCCACCCTAGGCAGACCTAGCAACTAAAGTAACTCTTTAACTCTAGCGTCTGCCCACTTTAAATGAGATGAGACTGTTGTATATCGTATCTAGCCGCGAAACTGAAAGGTCGGTGCGATCGCAGTGGGTGAGCCACTTGCCGTAGAGGGCTTGTCACCAACTGCTCTTGATACCTCAACCCCATTTTGTTCTAGAATCACGATCGGGTCAGAGCCACCGTTGACTTCGATTCGCTTGACTAAAATTTGTCCATTTGAGAGACGCTGCCCTGCCCTGACATAGCGGGTGGTCGCCTCATTAGGCGCTTTGACGATCGCTTCGGCAACTCCACCCACCACCACAACGCCAGAAACTTCTACGGCTCTAGCTAACGTCGGTTCTGGAAGGGGAGGCAAGGCTGCGATCGTCGGTGTGGTGGGTGTAGTGGGTCCAAATCTAGTGGTGGGAGTGGACGATCGAGATGTTGATCCCCTCGAAGTTCTAGACTGAGAGCCTTGCGGAGCTTGCGCAACTTGAGGCACTTGAGGAAAACCGGGAAGCTGAGGCAGCCCTGTAGTGCGTTCTCCCGTTCCTGTTCCGGTAGCATTGGGATCTCTGGGTGTGCCAGACGTTCCGGCAGGAGTCTTAAAGGTGATCAATGGAGCCAGACTTGCGAAGGGATCAGTCTGACTTTTCCTGACATTAATTCCAGCTTGCACTTGACGTGCCCGCTCATCGGGGTCAGTCGATTGCAGCAAACCAGGAACTCTAGCGCTAGCTGAATTTACTTTTTTGTCGCCATTCTTCTCAGAAACCAACGGCTTTGAGAAAGGCTGGGCTGCAACCGGAGAAGGACTTGCAGGAGGATTAGTCGATTGCTCTGAGGCACAACCGCCGACCAAGATAGCGCACACTCCCACACAGGCAATCAAAGACTTTTTCTGCATTTCCTCTCCTCAAGAACTCTATACCCAGATGTTTCTAGCTCCTCAAGTTGAAGAGAATTAAGTCGATCACTTCTTAGAGATGATTTGCACTCTTAAAGGCTTCTTAATTCGACTTTAACTAGAGAATCTTTGAATATGTTCAGTATGCCCTAAACTCCCAGTGATCGACATACTTTGTTCTACACAAAAAAGTCGATCACTAGCAAAAAAGGGAGAGGCTGCTAACAAAATCTCACTTAGTCTTCGCTTCCGACCATCAACATTTGCAGAGATTCTAAGCCTTTTTTTACTCGTCGAGAGACCGTGACAGCACTGATGCCCATACGTTCTGCTGTTTCTTTCTGAGTCAAATCGTGCAAAAAGACAAATTCTAGAACTTGCCGTGTTCTTATTTCTAATTGAACTAGCGCCTGCTGTAACCGAATTTGATCTTCTTGAGCAAGCTGAAAACTTCGGTACTGGTTGTCGGGCACCAAGTCTCCGATCGTCGCGTTGCCATTGTCTTCATCTCGAATCGGCGCGTCTAAACTCACAAGGGCACGGTTTTGACAGGCCACTTTAATTTCTTGCCACTCGTTTAGAGAAATCTCTAAAACGGCTGCCACCTCTGCATCAGTAGGATTGCGCTGAGTCGTCGCTTGCAGGTCGCGAATGACCCAAACCGATTGACGTTGCAGCGCCTCCCATCGACGAGGAATTCGCATGGATGGGCTTTTATCCCGCAAATAATGCTGAATTTCGCCTCGAATGTAGGGAACTGCAAACGAGCTAAAAGCGTGACCTTTAGACATATCAAATCGCTCGATCGCCCGGATTAACCCAATGCAGCCAACTTGCAGTAAATCCTCATAATTTTCTGTGCATTGGTGAACCCAATGATGAGCCTCTTTTCTAACCAGTCCAAAATTTAGCTCGACAATCTGATTGCGAGTCTGTGAAGACGGAGACTTCTGATAGTCTCGCAAGAGTTGTAAGCTTTCACTCCTCAGTTCATGGGCGATGAGAGTTGACATGACGAAGTTCAATTGGTAGAGCGGGTCAATAAATACGTCAGACTCAGTTCTAAGAGTTTCTTCTGAAACTGCTGTCACCGTAAACACCACTTCCAGAAGGCTACAGGAATTTGGAATCGTTGAAAAGATCTCACCAAATGCAATAGTGAACATTCATGTTCTCTATCTAGCGGACTGTGATTGATTCCTCATTCTTCAATACGTATCTTCTGAGGTGATGGATCAAACCTAATCTTTGTACTCAACTACCTACCACGGCATTTTTACTGAACCTGGTTTTGGTAATTTTTGCTTTACGGTTATTCTCCACATCTCCAGATGAAGATTTTTTTAGTTACCTACTTAGTAGCTTTTCTGACCAGCTAAAACGCTCCCAAAAAAGCTTCGCTTCAATAAAAAAGGGGCGGGTGCCCCTTAAATTAGTCATCTTGTTAAGTTCAGCTTAGACTCAACGACTTCACAAGAACTTCATAAGGTCTGCTTGTGGGATTATGCATCCGGCGCAACCCGTGCATAGAAAAGTCCGCGAATTTTAACTTCACTCGGTTCACGAGAACCCATGTCTGTATCTGAGGGCTGTAAGCTCTCAAAGGTGCCTGCAATTTCACCCGTTGTGCTGTCAATTTTGGCAACGCTAAGAGCGATTTTGCCTTTATCCAACTGAAATTGCTTGACGTTTTCCTTTCGCAGTTCTTCACTATCTGCCTGACCTGGCAAGGCTACTGCGTTGTCATAACCTGTAGTTAACCCGCGACCTTTTGGATCTAAGAAGTTAGAAGTCCGGTAGGACGGAACGCGGAACTCGCCGATTAAATCAGTCGAGGTGCTGATACTGCTTTGACCGGGTTGGCTGTTGGCAACAAGTCCTTTAATAGTGAATAAAAAGGGAATCCGTTCGCCACCCGGTAGTTGAACGGTGGTTGCTTGGAAGTCAATGCCGTCTTCTTCTTTGAAGGTCAAGCTGCCGTCTTCTTTTGCAGTCAACGAGCCTGATACAGCGTCGATCGAAGACGTGTAGCGAGTCATGAGCTTAGTGGGCACAAACTCAGCCTCCTTGCGCTTGTTAGTCGATTCTCCCTTTACAAAAAAGGCGGTCGGCTGCAAGCAAAGGCTGTTAATGGAATAGGATTTGCCTGTCTCGATGGGGATAATGCCACGAGACGTTTCTTCAATCTGGGGGCAACTGTTAGCTAACCCAGTTCCTCTAATTTGGTCGTAGGTCATGGCTTCAGTGCTGCTGGCGGGAGCCTCACTGCAAGCGGTTAACACACTCATGCATAGTGCCAAAAGTGTGGTGATTAAAGCGCGATACCTCATGGTCAACCTCAAAGTCAATGTAAAAAACCCTGCCAGCGCAATTCAAATCGATCGCAGTGGCAAATCGCTTGAGCGTTTACCACCACAACCGTCAAGAAGACGCGCTGAACTGCTGCCAGGTCGAATCGAAATTTCTATAATTTCTGAAGTGGTTCGGGCGGAACCTCTCAGAGTATTTTACAGACTTTAGTTAACTTTTTAAGAATCCTCTTTTGGATAGGTCTTGATTAAACCAAGAATTAGCAAATTTGAAGGCGATCATAGAGTGCGGGTACACACTGAAACACCGAGGTCTGATTAAGCTATTAGGAGTTAGGTATGCTTAACCCGCAGACAGTGTGGAATTTCGAGGGGTAGGACTGGAATGAGTAGTGATATCAATGTTGAGTCAGAAGTGCCTGAGTTTGAGCAGGTCGCAAGTTTGGTTAAGAAGCTGGCTGAAGCGTCGAAAGGAGATAGCATCAAGCTTCTTGCCTTGCTCAGGCTGCTCGAAGGACTACACCGTGAGGTGTGTGAGGGTCCATTTCAAGAATCTTTGCCAGACAATAGACAGGCGCTTTATGCCCTTCTAAAAGATATTGAAGCGATGGGTGGGTGGCCTTATATTCGACGAATGGGGCTGCAATCTTTTCTGATCAATCTGTATCCAGAAGCGTCAAGTGAGAACTCTGAATCTGCCGCTTTTGAAGCGAAATCTGAGACTGAAGCTTCATAAATTGTAATAAACTAAGCCTCTTTTCATAGAGCGAAGAGGGGATAGAACGATCGCCCTATCCCCTCTTCAGGATGAATGTAACCAGTGGAAGGTTGCTGTTATTTGTCTGCCTGACGGCTAGCAGTTTGGATATAGAGAATCAGCAAGAACACACTGGGAACCAGCACAAACAATAGGGTTGCAATAAACCCTAAATCATTAACTTGCATAAAGCCCAGTCCCTATCTAAAATCTCGGCATTAACCCTTTTAGGATACCACTAAGGCTTGGTTTTAACGCTGACTGATCCGTGGACTAGGGTCTGACATGCAAGCCGATAGCTAGTAGGCTTCTTTTTGAGTTTTCGGGTTTCAAAATCGGTGCGAGGAGAAAGATTATCCATGCCATCCACAATCTCTACAATGCAGGTGCCACATTGACCGTAGCCTCCACAGTTCATCATTTTTCCGCCAAAGGTGTAGAGGTCAACCCCGGTTTCGATCGCTTTAATTCTCAAATTTGCGCCATCAGATGCGATCGCTTCTTTGCCTTCTTTGACAAACGTAATGCTGACTGAGCGAAATAGAGGCTTTGCGGGTTCACTCGCCGTTTCTGGCGCGATCGCGGGCATCTCATCG
>JBBRMC010000114.1:0-8772 GCA_038231055.1 Leptolyngbyales cyanobacterium | reverse complement strand
GATACAGATATTGAGTTAATGCTACCTCGCTAGGCGTGGCGTGAGAGCCTTCCTGATCGCCGTATAGCTCCTTTGCCAGCTTATAGACTGAGCCGCACATATACCAATTGCTGACCTGACACTGCACTCGATCGGCTCCAGAAATGCCCAAATCAGCCAGGTGCGCGTAAGTTTCAGAAAAGGCGGCTTTCATGGTTGCTATGTTGCCGCCGTGACCATTGACAAACAGGAACTTTTGAAATCCGCTCTTTGCGAGGCAAGTAATGTAATCCCTCAGCATCAAAATCATCGTGCTAGGTCGGAGGCTCATACTTCCCGGAAATTCCGTATGGTGCAATGCCATGCCGACATTGATCGTGGGAGCAACCAGCCCATGAGTTGCGTCTCCGACTCCACGCGCGATCGCCTCTGCACAAATTGCATCCGTTCCAATGAGTCCGATCGGGCTGTGCTGCTCAGTAGACCCGATCGGGAGAATAATTCCTTTCGACTGCTCAAGATAGGTTTCGACTTCCAGCCAGGTACTGAGATGCAGCAACATAAGCGTTTTAAGTAGGTTTCTCTCACTATAGGACTTCGTGAAGGGCGAATTCGGGTGCGGGAAACAGCTATCATTTGAATCAGTTGAACCTTTGCTGCTGAAGCCAAACCTTGGGTACGTGGATCTCAAACAAGTCTTTAAAACCCCTAATCCGATTATTGGTGTCGTGCATCTGTTGCCCCTACCAACCTCCCCGCGTTGGGGTGGCAGCCTTAAAGCAATCATCGATCGCGCCGAACAAGAAGCAACTGCTCTGGCGGCAGGCGGCGTGGATGGCATCATCGTCGAAAATTTCTTTGACGCTCCCTTTCCTAAAGATCGCGTCGATCCGGCAGTCGTGAGTGCGATGACGGTAGTGATCCAAAAAATGATGCAGATGGTGACCCTGCCGATCGGGATCAATGTACTGCGAAATGATGCTCAAAGTGCCTTTGCGATCGCGGCTTGTGTCCAAGCTCAATTCATTCGCGTCAACGTCTGGACGGGCATCATGGCGACTGACCAGGGCATGATTGAAGGACGCGCCCATGAGTTGCTGCGCTATCGCCGTGAGCTGGGTTGTGATGTCAAAGTCTTTGCCGATGTGCTGGTCAAACACGCTCGTCCGTTAGGTTCGCCTAACTTAACCACGGCTGTGCAGGATACGATCGAGCGCGGGCTAGCCGATGCAGTGATTCTCTCTGGCTGGGCGACGGGAAACCCTCCCAGTTTAGAAGATTTAGAACTCGCTAGCGCTGCTGCTGCTGGCACTCCTGTCTTTATTGGCAGTGGTGCCAATTGGGAGAACATTCCCAAGTTGATGACCGCAGCAGATGGCGTGATTGTGTCAAGTTCGCTCAAGCGGCAGGGCAAACGAGAGAATTCGATCGATCCGATTCGAGTCAGCCGTTTTGTAGAAGCCACTCGCCGCAGTGTGCCTTTAGACTCTCAGACAAAATCGGCTTCTTCGATGAGTTTGCAGTCATGAATATGGGGATTAAGTAAGACCCGAATTTGCCCTCACCCTAGCCCTCTCCCCAAGGAGAGGGAACAAGATTTCTAGCCCTTCTTCTCCAGGGAGGAGGGTTGGCGGGGTCTTCGCACCGTTGGGCGAGGAGGGAAAATTTCTGGCATCAATTAAATTCACGATCCCAAATTTCATTCTCTTAAAAAAAGTCTCGATCGTGATATCAACGTCGAGACTTCTTCAGATCAAACCTATTTGAACTTAGATCAGCTTGATTGCACGAAAGCTAAAAAATAACGCCAGTGCTAACCCGGTGGCACCGCCCACCAGGGCTAAATAAGTGATCAGTGCAGACATAACAACCTACTCCAAATAAATCCTATCTCCAACTATACGGAACTATTGATCCAGAAAGAAAGAGGTGCACTGGAAGGCAAGCGGTCTCACCAATTCAGATAAGATAGCCAGTAAGGTTTTACTGCGTTACCCATCATGCAATCTGTTATTCCAGTTCCGTTGCCTCAGAACGCTTATGCGATCGCCATCGCTCCGGGCAGTCTCGATCACATCGGCTCCTGGATTAGTGGGGAAACGCTGACCCTCAAACCGCAAAGCAAGATCCTTGTGGTATCAAATCCGATGATTTTCAAGGGCTACGGGCAACGGGCGATCAAGTCGCTCACTCAGGCAGGGTTTGATGTCACCCACTGCATTCTGCCTGCGGGAGAGCGCTATAAAACGCTTACAACGGTGCAAAAAATCTATGATGCTGCGTTAGAAAATCGGTTAGAGCGATCGTCTACGATGGTCGCCCTGGGCGGCGGTGTGATCGGTGACATGACCGGGTTTGCCGCCTCAACCTGGCTAAGGGGCATCAATGTTGTTCAAGTGCCAACGACGCTACTGGCAATGGTGGATGCGGCGATCGGAGGCAAAACCGGAGTCAATCATCCCAGGGGCAAAAATTTGATTGGTGCCTTTCATCAGCCTCGCCTCGTCTTGATCGATCCGCAAGTGTTAAAGACGTTGCCGATGCGGGAGTTTCGCGCCGGAATTGCAGAAGTGATCAAATATGGCATTATTTGGGACGCAGACCTGTTTGAGAAAATGGAACAGGCAACCCGATTGGATCAACTGCGCTATGTGGGCGATGAATTGCTGCAAGAGATTTTGACGCGATCGTGTCAGGCAAAAGCCCACGTCGTCAGCAAAGATGAGAAAGAATCGGGACTGCGGGAAATTCTCAACTATGGACATACGATCGGACATGCAGTCGAAAGTCTCACAGGTTATCGGGTCATCAATCATGGCGAAGGAGTGGCGATCGGAATGGTCGCTGCCGGTCAAATCGCGGTTGAAATGGGCTTGTGGGATCAGGAAAGCTGCGATCGTCAATTCGCCCTGATCGAGAAAACAGGATTGCCGACGCAGTTACCCGATGGAATGGACATTGAGGCGATTCTGACTACGCTACAAAGCGATAAAAAAGTTCAATCGGGAAAGGTGCGGTTTGTGTTACCGACTGCGATCGGCGTGGCGATCACCACTGACCAAGTAACCTCCGATATGATTCGGAATGTGTTGCAAAAGATGTAATACAAATAGTCTGTTAAGGTTGAATGAACGGTTTCTCTGGAGCCTTTGTAGTCATGGTATCCCAAACAAAAGCCGACATTTTTTACCCGGAACGTGACGGGCAACCGATGGCTGATAACACCAAGCAATTCCGATGGATTGTCACGATTAAAGAAAACTTAGAGGCGCTGTTTGCAGACAATCCCCATGTCTTTGTGGCGGGTGATCTGTTGTGGTATCCCGTCGAAGGCAACAACACCATTCGACAAGCACCTGATGCAATGGTAGCGTTTGGGCGACCCAAGGGAGATCGCGGCTCTTATCAACAGTGGCGAGAAGATAACATTCCGCCCCAAGTCGTGTTTGAGATTTTGTCACCGGGAAATCGGTTAGCAGAAACTGCCCGGAAGTACAAATTCTATAACCAGTATGGTGTTGAAGAATATTATGTCTATGACCCAGACGATAACGAATTGATTGGGTGGCTACGATCGGACAGCTATCTCGACGTGATTGAAACTATATCTGGCTGGGTCAGTCCTCGTTTACAAATTCGCTTTGAAGTCACGGCTGACACACTGGAAATTTATCGTCCTGACGGTGGGCGATTTTTAAGCTTTACTGAACTGGGGCAGTTGCAAGATCAAGAACGCCGACGTGCTGACCAAGAACAGCAACGTGCCGACCATGAACGCCGACGTGCCGACCAACAACAGCAACGTGCCGATCGACTAGCGGAACGGTTGCGAGAAATGGGTGTCAACCCTGACGACGTGTAATTACTAGTTCAGATTTTTGGGGCAACGTAAAACGCCGACAGGTAGGAAACTTGGATACCTTCATCGTTTCTCGATCATCATCATCTGAACTCCACCTGTAGGAGCAAGCGTAAACCCACGGCGTTGTAGTTTAACTGGTTTATCCTCTGCTAAGGCTAGTTGATAGTTAGATAAAATCGTTGCCAGAACCAGTTTTATTTCTAACATAGCTAAGGCATATCCCAAGCACCGCCGAGTTCCGCCACCAAACGGAAAAAATTCGGAAGAGGAATACTGGCGCTCAAGAAACCGTTCTGGCTTAAATTGTTGAGCATTTGGATACAAGTCTTCTCGATAATGCACGAGATAAATAGTTGGCATCAAGGTTGTCTCAGCATCAAATAAGTATCCTGCAACCTTTACAGGCGATTTGGCAACGCGTGGAAAAATGGTAGGAAGGACAGGATACATCCGCAGCGTTTCTTGACAAACTGCTGTCAAGTAAGGAAGTTGAGAAATTTCTAAAGGAGACGAATTTTTCCCTAAGCTGTCTAATTCCTTTAGCAATTTTTCACGGACATCCGGCTGTTGGTGAATTTGATAGAGCGCCCAAGCGAGGGAAGTTGCTGTTGTTTCATGCCCCGCAAATAAAATTGATAGGAGTTCATCTCTTAATTCCTCGTCAGTCATCGCTTGTCCATTTTCATCGCGCGCTGCCATCATCAAACTGAGGACATCGGTTCGCTCCTCGCTTACCCCAAGTCTCCTCTCCTCAATTTCTGCTTGAAGCAAGTTATGAATCTGGCGTTGTAGCCGTTTCATCTGTCCCCAAGGAGTCCAACTTCCCCAATCTTGCTGTAAAAACCGCAAAAAGAGCATGCTCGATCGCAGGGGAGAATCAGTCATATTGATCCAATTTGTCAGGAGAGGTTTGAGCTGTTGATAGCGCTCGCCTTCGCTCAAGCCAAAGACGACTTGCAGAATCACCTCTAAACTAATCTTCTGCATGGCTGTCCGAGCCACAAAAGGTTGACCGACTTGCCACTGGCTCGCGACCTGTTGAGTAATCAGGCAGATTTGTTTCGCGTAGGTCTGTAGCCTTTCCCCATGAAAGGGAGGCATTAATAATTTTCGTTCTCGCCGATGACGATCGCCATCCATTAACACTAAAGAATTTCGTCCCAGTAACGGTTCTGCGATGGCATTGCCGCGCCCCGCCTCAAATTTTGAATCTTGGCTAAAAATCTCCTGAATAGCTTGCGGATTGCCAACGATCACACAATCGCCCAGTCCACTCAGTCGTATGGTAAAAATATCCCCATATTTGCGTCTGCATCTGTCCTGAAATCCGAGTGGATCGGCAATCCAATTCATGAGTTGCCACCAAGCGGGACTGGTAATGCAGTTGGGTAGTTGACTCACCATGACATTTCTCCGCTGATTTGAATGCGCGACTTATTTTTAATATTTAACTCTACCATTACGGGAAAAAGCTTAATGGTAAGGGGTTGTAGTCTAACAGCCAGCATCACTGGGGGGATTTAGATGCAGGCTGTAACAATCAAATTTATTTCGGACGTTTGCTACATTCCTAATTCTTGTATCGCATCTCTATTTTTGTGACGAAAATGAAAAACAAAAAATCTAAGTCAGGTAGACGGAATAATTTCTAGGGCATTTTTAGAGTGAGTTGAGACGTTCAGGCATTTTGCGGTGTGATCAGTGACTCAGATTTTTAGCGTTGCTGAATTGAGGTTGAAAGCGTCTCGCAGACTCTCGGAAAGCCCCTAATCCTGGAAAACTTTGAGTGATCTTCTCCAGAATTGAGGCTAGGGGGGCGAATCCATCCCTTGATTCAGCAACGTCGGGCTTTTGTAGCAACGTGGGACGCTGACAGGTAAGAGACTTGAATCCCTGCACTAGAAACTCGCTCTAGTGCCTCTCGTAAGCTGATGAAGACAGACTCTCGTGCGGATGGCTCTAACATTCTATGAGGCGAGAAGGTGTTGAGCAGTCTCAGATAATCGTCAATGGAGTAAGTCACTTTGCACGGCAAATGCTCAGACACTGAGGCTTTAAAGAGTCCTGACTCGGCGACATCCTGCGTCAGTCCCTGAAGAAGTCGCTCTTGAGTGGCTTGGTCTTCCCGTTCTGAAATCAGAGACGGAGCTTGAGCTTGATAAACTTTGTTGACTGCTTGATAAACCTCAAGGGGAAGTTGAGGCGACATATTCCACAGCAAAATTAGGGAACCGTTCTCTTTTAACGCTGCTGCTGATTTTTGGCACCTCATTTCAGGCGGAGTCCAGTGCCAAGCATTCGCAGCTAAAACAGCGTCAAATCGCTCAGATTCTAGCTGCCACTCTTCAAATAACGTGTTGACGATCGTTACATTCACATAAGCGGCACAGTTCTGTCGGGCAAACTCACACGCGGCTGGGCTAGGTTCTAAACAAACCATCGAGAAGCCCGATCGAGCAAAGGGAATAGTGGCAATTCCAGGACCGCATCCCAATTCGAGAATGGTGGCATCTGGAGACAGTTGAGCGACTTCGATCGCGCGATCAATGAGACTCTGAGGATAGCGAGGTCTGACTTTGTTGTAATCCTCTGCAATATCGCTATACCAGTTCTTGCGCTGGTCGGGGCTGTAAGTTGCAGCAACTTGGGCATACCAGCTTTTTGCTCGCTCGGAATCGTTCATAACTTGGCACTATTCTTCGACTCGGTAGCCCAACTCGGCGAGACGAGTGCGAGACTGTCGCCACTTGGGTTGAACTTTTACAAACAATTCTAGATAAACTTTGCCATCGATTAGCTTTTGCATCTGTTGACGAGCCGCTGTGCCGATTTCTCTCAGCATCGTGCCGCCTTTGCCGATGATGATCCCCTTTTGAGACGGACGCTCGACAAATACGGTCGCCCACACGCGAGTAATTGCCTCCTCTTCCTGGACTCGCTCAATGCCGATCGCCACCGAATGCGGTACTTCTTCGCGAGTCAGCATCAAAATTTGCTCTCGAATCAGCTCGCTCATGATGAAGCGTTCTGGCTGATCAGTCACGAGATCAGGCGGATAGTAATAGGGACCTGGATCTAGATTTTGAATCAAGCTTTGCAATAAAGACTCTAACCCGTCTTCTGTGAGGGCAGAAAATTTAGCAACCGTCCAGTTGTGTTCAGTCGCAAGAGCGCGATAGCTATTGTCTAGAAATAAATCGTCCTCAGATTGCTGGTCAGCTTTGTTAAGTCCTAAAATCACCGGAGTTTTGATGTCTTTGAGCAAGTCGGCAATGTAGCGATCGCCTCCACCCAACTCAACCGAGCAATCGACCATAAACAGCAGCACATCGACTGAGTGAATCGCGATCTGAGCATTTTTAACGAGAACGTTGCCCAACTCGTGATGAGGTTTGTGAATTCCAGGAGTATCGACAAAAATGATTTGCGCCTCTGGCGTGGTCAAAATTCCTCTCAGACGATTGCGCGTCGTTTGCGCCACCGGAGACGTGATGGCGATCTTCTGCCCCACCAGGTCATTCATCAGCGTAGACTTGCCCACATTGGGACGACCGATGATGCCCACAAAGCCAGACTTAAACCCAGAAGGCGACGCGGGAATCGTATTAAAGCTTTCTTGCTCAACGGTTATGTCATCGTTTTGCGACATAGTGGACTCAATTATGTAGTTTTGGATGTGGCTCAAAAAAAATGCCTCAGAAGTCGATAAAGTCAGACTGAAAATTTAGTAAGAGACGAGTTAGCTACATCATTGATAGCTTACTTAGTGTAGGAGATTATGGGCGAGACAAAACGCATTGGAATTTTAACGAGTGGTGGCGACTGTGCAGGACTGAATGCCGTGATTCGGGCGGTTGTGTTTCGAGCGAGCGGAACCTATGGTTGGAAAGTGTTGGGCATTTCTAAAGCGACTCAGGGGTTGATGTCTCGCCCTCCAGAGATTATGCCGCTTGAGATTGAGAAGGTCGATCGTCTCCTCACGGCTGGCGGAACCGTCCTCGGCACGACGAATAAGGGCAATCCGTTTACGTTTCCAATGGCGGATGGGCAAATCGTCGATCGCTCTCAAGACATCATTGATGGCTATCATCTGCTCGGTTTAGGCGCGATCATCGGCATCGGGGGCGATGGCAGTATGGCAATTTTGCGGCGATTGGCACAGCAAGGCGGGCTAAATCTAGTCACCATTCCTAAAACGATCGACAACGATGTCGATATTACCGAATGCTCAATCGGGTTCGATACAGCAGTTAATACGGCGACTGAGGCACTCGATCGCTTGCACTTCACAGCAGCAAGTCATTCTCGCGTCATGATTCTTGAAGTGATGGGACGCGATGCCGGACATATTGCCATCAGTGCGGGCATTGCTGGTGGGGCAGACGTGATTTTAATTCCTGAGATTCCCTATACGATCGCCAACATAGTCGAGAAGCTGCGAGAACGCCAGGAAAAAGGCAAAGACTATTCGCTGATGATAGTGTCAGAAGCCGTGCGAACAGAAACCGGAGAGTTAATTAGCTCGACCGATCCATCGGGGCACTCGCGCTATGGAGGCATTGGGCAATATTTGGCAGAGCAGATTGCAACGCGCAGTGGTGCAGAAACTCGCGTCACGGTATTGGGACACGTTCAGCGTGGGGGAACGCCTTCCCCCGTCGATCGCTTGCTTGCCTCTGCGTTTGGGGTCGCGGCGGTGGATTTGATTGCTGAAGGACAGTACGATCGCATGGTTGGATGGCGCGATCGTCAGGTGATCAGTGTGCCGATTGAGCAAGCGATCGCGCGTTATTGTGTCGTCGATCCCAGCAGCACCCTTGTGAAAACGGCTCGCGGATTGGGAATTTATTTGGGTGATTGAAGGCTATCCATACAGATCTGACAAACCAATTCCAATTATACGGATGTGCCATTCTTGAACATCTAGCGAT
>JBBRMC010000113.1:0-8810 GCA_038231055.1 Leptolyngbyales cyanobacterium | reverse complement strand
GCGATCGCGCTAGGCAATCGCGCCGTTCCTTCACTGGTGCCAAATATCAGATAACAAGCCGCGATCAGCCATTGAACCCCGATCGTGCGATCAAATCCCGCTTCGCTGCCCCACTGCACACTGATCCAATCGCCCGTTTGCACGATCGATCGGGCTTGAGCCGCATAGATTCCTTCGTCGTGCGCCATCAGGCTTTGCTGCCCACTTCTGAGCAGCACAAGGGGCAAAACCCAGAGCAGCAGCGTTAAGTAGGGCAACAGTCGAGGGTAGGGGAAAGACCATTTCATGAGCCGCGATCGCCATCACAAAAGACGCTTTCTACCCTACACCTTTTTTTCTTATGCACCACCAAAGACAGCACCGAGCGAACGTCCAATATTTTCTGGCTGCATCGAGTCCAGGGCGGCGGTTGGCTCATAGCCGCAGTGCACCATGCAATCAGCACAGCTAGGATTGCCACTCTTGCGACCGTATTGATCCCAATCGGTTTTTTCTAAGAGTTCTCGATAGGTCGTGTAGTGTCCTTCGTTGAGCAGATAGCAGGGTTTTTGCCAACCCAAAACGCTGTAGCTTGGCATTCCCCAAGGGGTACATTCGTAGTCTTTCTCCCCGATCAGAAAATCTAGAAACAGAGGATTGTGGTTAAAGTTCCACTTTTTCTGACCGGTTTTCATGGGAGCTAAGATTTCTCGAAACAGCGATTTCGTTTGTTCGCGCTTCAGAAAATGGTCTTGGTTGGGTGCCCACTCATAGCTATAGCCCGGAGACACCATCATGCCGTCGATGTTGAGAGTGTCGAGAAAGTCGAAAAACTCTTGCATTTCTTTGGGGTCAGCCCCTTCAAAAATCGTCGTATTGGTCGTCACCCGGAACCCGGCTGCTTTCGCGGCTTTAATCGCTTTAATTGCCGTGTCAAACACGCCCTTACGATCGACGCATTTATCGTGCAACTCTTGCAAGCCATCGAGGTGAACGCTAAAGGTCAGATAAGGCGACGGCGTGAATTTAGAGAGACTCTTTTCTAAAAGAATGCCGTTGGTGCAGAGATAGATAAACTTTTTGCGCGCTACTAACCCGCGCACGATTTCATCAATCTGAGGATGCAAGAGCGGCTCACCACCAGGAATCGCTACCACAGGCGCACCACATTCTTCAACGGCGGCAAAGCACTGTTCGGGGGTCATGTTTTGCTTGAGAATCTCAGTGGGATGCTGAATTTTGCCACACCCAGAGCAAGCTAGATTGCACCGAAACAGCGGCTCTAACATCAGCGTCAACGGAAACCGCTTGCGCCCTTTGAGGCGTTGCATCACCAGATATTTGCCGACTTCGATCGCTTGTTGTAATTGAATTGCCATAAGTCTTTTTGCTCTCCTCACAGGGACAAAGATGCTTGATCTCTGTTAATTTACGTAACCATTGGATACAAACCAGTCTACGGCATCTTTTAAAGCCGTGCGGATGGGGGTTTGGGGCAATCCCAGATCTCGCACTGCTTTAGTCGCATCGTAATACATCGGGTGTTGGGACATTTTCACCCCATCGATCGGGACGGTTGGCGTTTTGCCCAGAGGTGCCAAAATTCGCTCATCGACCCAGGCGACGCTAAGCGGAATCCAAGCAGGAATCGATCGAGATGGAGCAGGCAATCCTGTTAGTTGACTGAGTTGGTCGAGCAGTTGTTTCAGCGTCAGGTTTTGGTGTCCCAAAATATAGCGATCGCCACTCTTCCCTTTTTGCAATGCCAATAAATGACCCTGGGCAACATCTTCCACATGGATGAAGTTCAGACCTGTCTCGACATAAGCGGGCATTTTTCGCCGCAGCATCCGCAAGATGATATCTTCGCCAGTGGGAGTTGGTTTGAGATCCCACGCCCCGATCGGAGTGCTAGGATTGACAACCACCACATCCTGTCCGGCTTGAGCCGCTTTGACCGCTTCTTGCTCTGCCCAATATTTTGACTTTTTGTAATGTCCAATGAGGTCTTCAACGGGGGATTGATGCGTTTCGTCAACGGGTTGGTTGTGGTCACCGACTCCGATCGCTGCTACCGAACTGGTGTAGACGCTGCGTTCAATCCCAGCTTGACGAGCGGCAGCGAGAACATTTCGCGTCCCAATCACGTTGGATTGATAGAGCCGATCGCGATCGGTTTGCCACAGTGAATAGTGCGCCGCGACGTGAAATAAGACCTCACATCCCCTCATCTGGGTCGCTAAATTCGGATGGCTCAAGTCGCCTTTGACGAGTTCGACATCAAGTCCCTGCAAGTTATCCAATCGGCTATCTGGTCGCACCAGTGCCCGAACTTGGTAGCCTTCTTTTAGCAAAAGCCGAACTAGATTCGCACCGACAAATCCCGTTCCGCCTGTCACAAATGCTTTAGTCATGCCTTGACCTCACGCTTTCGGGGTTTGAGATCATCCAGCAGCGTGTAGACAACGGGAACGACCAGCAAACTGAGGAGTGTTGAAGTGACTAGCCCACCCGCGATCGCCACTGCCATGGGCGATCGCAACTCAGAACCAGCACCCAAACCGAGCGCGATCGGAGCCATGCCCAAAATCGTCGCAGCCGTCGTCATCAAAATCGGTCTGAGGCGAATCGGTCCCGCTTTGAGAATGGCTTCTGTTCGCTCTAAGCCCTCTCTGCGTAGCTGGTTAATATAATCCACAATGAGGATCGCGTTCTTAGTCGTTAATCCCAACAGAAACACGAAGCCGATCAGCGAAATCATACCGAAATCGCTTCGAGTGAATAGCAACGCCAACATCGCGCCCACTAATGCCAGTGGCAACGAGAGTCCGACAACTAAGGGATCGACCCAACTGCGAAACAGCCAGACTAAAACAGCAACAATGCACAGAGCCGACAACGCTAACGTAGACCCAAAACTGCCAAAAATTTGGCTGCTCGTGGCAGAATCACCACCCAGATTAAGGGTGACTCCAGGTGGAATTAATGCCTGGGCTTCTTTAAAGATCGTCTCAGTCGCCTTGCCCAACGATAAGCCTTTAGCTAAGTTAGCGCTGACATACACGACTCGCTGACCTGCTTTGTGATCAATCTGCTGAATCTCTTTGCCCGATGCCCCAACGATCGTCACATCCGCAAAACCGGGAAGCGTTTGTACGTTTGCTTTTAAATCAGTGGCAACTCGACTTAGAACTGCAAGATCATCACCCTGAATCGCGATCTGCAAGGGCTTCTGACTTCCCGCCTCAACAAAGGGAATATCTTCAACACTGGTAGTCACTCCGTCTAGATTGGGTAACGTTGCCCGAATTTGGTCTTGCAGCTTTGCCGTGGAAATCGTGCGATCGTCCTTTAACTTCACGTAGAGATTGCCTTTGTTCGGTTCTCCTTCGCGGGAGCCGACGACCGTAAACACCGTCTGAATCTCTGGCGATTTTCGTACCTGATCTTCTAGCTGTTTTGCTACAGCAAGGGAGGTCGTTAACGGATTGACAGGAGCAGCCGTCTGAGTCGGGAGCGGAGCCGTGTAGCGAACATAAAACTCGCCGCGATCGAGTTTGGGGATAAACCCCTGAGGAATCAGAGGAATCAGCGCAACTCCGGCGACGAAGCTGAGAAGTGCGATTCCGGTGACGATAGCACGATGGCGCAATGACCAGGCTAGCAACCGCCCATAAGCTGCTGAAAACCGTTCCCAAAGTGCGCCTGTTTGCTGGGGAGCGTCAGTTTTTTTGGCTCGCAGCAGATAGAGCGATAAGACGGGCGAGAGGGTGCGCGCTACGAGCAGTGAGGTCAGCATCGAAGCAGCAACCGTGATGCCAAAGGGTTTAAAAAACTGTCCGATCACGCCACCCATCAGCCCGATCGGGAGAAACACTGCAACTGCCGTTAAAGTCGCAGCCGTCACAGGCAAGCCGATTTCGTCGGTCGCGTTTAGAGCAGCTTGTTTAGGCGATTCGCCATTATCGATGTGACGGCTGATATTTTCGACATCGACGATCGCATCATCGACTACACTGCCAATCACCAGCGCTAATGCTAATAGCGTAATCGTCTCTAGGTTAAACCCAAAGATCGCCATGACAATAAACGTCCCCAATAGCGAAATCGGAATCGCCAGAGCCGAAATAAACGTCGCTGACCAACTTCTCAAAAAGGGAAAAATCACAATCACAGCAAGGGCGATCGCTTCGATCAAAGCATCGATCGTCGATTGAGTTGCTTTTTGAATGTAGTCTGCTTGAGTCGCCGCTAGAGTCAGATTTAAGTTCGGCAGCGTTCGCAGTCGCGCCACTTCTTTCTCAACGGCACTCACCACTTCGAGCGTGTTTGCATCGCCTCGCTTAATCACCTGAAATGCCAGGGCATCTTCGCCGTTAAACCGCACTAGCGTTCCGAGTTGATCGGCTTGAGGAGGAGAGGCTGCCGAGGGTGGAGCTTGCCCACCCGTTCCCAATAGTGAGACTTTAAGCACACCCGGAAGCTTGGCGATCGCAGGCACAATTTGTTCGTTTGCCACGATCGTCAAGTCAGCCAAACTGCGAGACGAACGATCGATGACATAACTCACCGCAGCCGACTCATTTAGATTGAGAGAAATGACTTTAAACGTCCCGTTTTTAGGCAACGTCACCGACTTCATCGCCGTCTCAACGCTGCGGGCAGATTCTTCTAGGCTCGTCCCCACTTTAAACGACACGCTCACCGCCGCTTGACTTGGATAGGTCGAAGACTGAATCTCATCTAAGCCTTTGAGCGATCGCAGGGCTTGCTCGATCGGCTGTGTCAACTCGCGTTCAGTGTCGAGGGCAGTTGCTAAGGGCGCATTAGCATTCACTACCACAACCGGAAACGCAATGTCAGGAAACAGCGCATATTTGAGAGAGCTAAACGCCATAATGCCCGCAACGGTGACGGCGATCCAAAAACCAATCGTGAGCCACGGGGCAGCGATCGCCAGTCGGGAAATATTAAAGCGCTCTCGCGAAGAGTGATTGCGAATTGGCTGTACCATAGGGGCGATTCGATTAGTAAATGCGTAGGTCTATAAAATCTGGGGTCTTCTCTGTAAGAGAGTGTTTGAAAAGTCGTCGTTGACTGCATCACCCGCCCGTGATCGAAAATCACAGTCTAACAGTGCGAAGTCCACTCAAGGGACTGACAGAGCGTTTGAGGCGTTCAGTCCGTTTCAACGGACTTCGCACCGTTAGCCCCGACTTTCAGTCCGGGGCGGAATAGCAGCGCAGCGAAGAGACGTTCCATTTTTTTATGACGTTCCATATCCTACAGATCGTCAGAACAAGATTGACAGATTTCTACTGTAATACTTCATCTTTTACCCTTTGCTGACTCTCCTCGTCCCCCAAGGTGCAGAATATAAAGCCGTTTGTCGCGGTCTGAAGTCTCACAAAAACCCGCCTAAAGTGGTAGCCCTGCCGATCGGGGTCGAGCCAGTTACCCAATTTCTAAACCAGGGGCAACTTTCGCTTAACGATTTAGAATTGGGCATTCTGGTCATGGGCTTGTGCGGAAGTCTTACCGGAACCTTAAAGATCGGCGATCGGGTGCTCTACCAGTCCTGCCAGAATTCCTCTGGTAAGGTTTGGAAATGCGATCCTGATCTGACGGCTCAGATCCAGCAACGTCTGCCAGAAATCACTCTGGTTCGATCATTTACGAGCGATCGCATCATTTCGTCTGCTCACGAAAAGCAGCAACTCGGACACATTCACTCAGCAGAGGTTGTGGATATGGAAGGGTCAGCCATCCTGACTATCTTGGCTCAGGCAGGAGTTCCCGTAGCAATGGCACGAGTCGTCAGTGATGACATCGATCATGATTTACCCGACTTATCCGCAGCGATTAGTCCAGACGGGAAGCTACGATCGCTGCCCCTCGCCCTGGGAATGATGCGCCAACCGATCGCCGCTCTGCGACTGATTCGAGGCTCACTAACAGGATTGCGAACCCTAGAAGCGATCTCTACCCGTCTTCCCTAACTTTTTTTGACATTGCGAATGAACTTCCCTCACCCCCAACCCCTCTCCCCAGGGAGAGGAGGGCTAGAAATCTTGTTCCTTCTCCTTCGGGTGAGGGTGAGGGCGAATTCACCGATCTCTGCCCAGCTTCCCTAACCTTTTCCTCCTTAAACCCGTCTTATCATTGGAGAAAGCCTTCCTTAACATCTTCATGCACACTCGAATTAAAGAAATTGCAACGGCTCTAGCTCCCCGTTTGATTGAGATTCGTCGGCACCTCCACAGCCACCCCGAATTGAGCGGACACGAGCAACAAACCGCCGCTTACGTCGCAGGGGTGCTCTCTTCGTGTGGGCTGCATGTGCAAGAAGCGATCGGAAAAGTCGGCGTAATCGGAGAACTCAAAGGACAGAATTCGGGTGAGTCAAATCGCCGTCTGCTTGCCATCCGCACCGATATGGACGCATTGCCTATTCAAGAACGCACCGGGTTAGAGTTTGCTTCTCGCACAGATGGGGTTATGCACGCCTGCGGTCACGATGTTCACACCACAGTCGGTCTTGGCACCGCGATGGTGCTCTCTCAACTCGGTGAGTCATTGCCCGGAGACGTGCGCTTTCTTTTTCAACCGGCTGAAGAAATCGCTCAAGGGGCAGAATGGATGGTGCAAGATGGCGCAATGGATCACGTCAGCGCTGTGTTATCGGTACACGTATTTCCCTCGATTCCCGCCGGAAAAATTGGCATTCGCTACGGAGCGCTTACCGCCGCCGCCGATGATCTAGAAATCACCATCTTGGGAGAATCTGGGCATGGGGCGCGTCCTCACGAAGCCATTGATGCGATCTGGATCGCCTCCCAGGTCATCACCAGCTTGCAGCAAGCTATCAGCCGGACTCAAAATCCACTCCGCCCCTTGGTGTTGACGATCGGCAAGATCACCGGCGGACGTGCCCCCAACGTGATCGCCGATCAGGTCCAGTTGTTAGGAACTGTGCGATCGCTGCATCCTGAAACCAGCGCGGCTTTACCTAAGTGGGTCGAACAGATCGTCTCTAGCATCTGTGGAACCTATGGAGCCAAATATCAGATTGATTATCGGCGCGGCGTTCCTTCAGTGCAAAACGATGCGACCCTGACTCATCTGCTCGAATCAGCCGCTCAAGAAATGTGGGGCAGTGACAGCATTCAAATCATTCAAGAACCCTCGTTAGGTGCCGAAGATTTCGCCGTCTATCTCAAACACGCCCCAGGCAGTATGTTTCGGCTCGGTGTCGGTTTTGAAGATCAGCGCAACTATCCCCTTCATCACCCCCAATTTGAGGTCGATGAATCTGCCATTCTCACGGGTGTCGCTACGATGGCAAACGCTGTCTGGAAATATTGGGACGAAAAATCAGCCACAACTGCTCTTTAGAGGGATTAGGAAATCACGATCGCAGTGACACAGTAAGAAATCATACGTTTAAAGCAATCATGGCATCCCCAACTCCCCTAGAAGGCTTAGAGTTAATTGACTGTGCCCGAGCCAACGCCAAACAAGGTATTGAGACAACCGCAAATCTCTGTGGCTATGGCAGCGATCTCAACACCTTTCGACACCAACTCGAAAAAGCCTGTCAGCAAATGGGCGTAGAGTTTCACGAGTTGAGTGACTTGATCAAAGACGAATCGCCCTTGATGCAAATGGGAGGAGAAATCGTCGCACCTGACACCCCGTCTCAACTTTAGTGCCCTAAAAACTTATTCTCTAACTCGCTCAGTAATTGTGAGGTTAAACTAGATACAATCGTTGCTCTGAGAAGCCATGCTCTCGTGAGACACGACATTGAGTCACCGCAGACAAAAGGCAAGCAATAAGACTATGAAAGGCTCCTTGACAAAGGCAACAGCGCGACGGACTTCCCCCTCCAAGACGGCTGCAACTAAAATGGTCATGATTGGATGGGCGATCGCTCAGACGATCCTGATTGGCACCCCCGCGATCGCTCAAACCCCTCGTGACCCTCTCAGCTATAGTCAATTGCTGAAGAAGATTGATGCGGGTGAAGTCACAAAAGTTGAAATCGACGAAGCGCAAAAAGTTGCCAGAGTCAAGCTAGAAGGACAGAAACCTAACGATCCGCTCGTCGAAGTGCCTTTGTTAGAGCGCAACCCCGAACTGATCGAGCGATTGAGAGCCAACAAAGTCAATTTTGACTCCCAGCCCACGGCTGACAATAGCGCTTTGATGGGCATCGTCGCCAATCTGCTGCTGTTTATGCTGGTGATTGCGGGACTGTTGATGATTTTGCGCCGATCGACCAATTCCCCCGGCGGACCTGGACAGGCGATGAGCTTTGGTAAGTCTCGCGCTCGGTTCCAAATGGAAGCCAAAACGGGAGTGGTGTTTGATGACGTGGCTGGCATCGAAGAAGCCAAAGAAGAACTGCAAGAAGTTGTCACCTTCCTCAAAAAGCCTGAACGCTTCACCGCAGTCGGTGCTCGGATTCCTAAAGGAGTGTTGCTAATTGGACCTCCTGGAACGGGTAAGACGTTATTAGCGAAAGCGATCGCAGGTGAAGCCGGAGTTCCATTCTTCAGCATCTCTGGATCTGAATTTGTTGAAATGTTTGTTGGCGTAGGTGCATCTCGCGTCCGTGATCTGTTCAAAAAAGCCAAGGAGAACGCGCCTTGCATCGTCTTTATTGATGAAATTGATGCGGTCGGTCGTCAGCGCGGCACCGGAATTGGCGGCGGCAACGACGAGCGAGAGCAAACCCTCAACCAACTGCTGACCGAGATGGACGGCTTTGAGGGCAACACAGGCATCATCATCATTGCCGCCACGAACCGTCCCGATGTTTTAGACTC
>JBBRMC010000112.1:0-8911 GCA_038231055.1 Leptolyngbyales cyanobacterium | reverse complement strand
GCCATCCTAGCGTTCACGATCCGATTTGCGTTGGCTATTTGCTGCATTATTTGATGCCTAAAGTGGCACGACAGCAGGGCATCCGGCTCAAGGCTCCTACTCATGCTCATTTTATGTACGATCGCGGCATTCCTTTATGGGCTGGAGCGCTGGCGGGGTGGTTCTACTCTAAACTAGGCGGCACTCCGATTCATCGCGGCAAGCTCGATCGGGTCGGGTTACGGTCTGCTCGTGACCTGTTTGCAAATGGCGCATTCCCGCTCTTGGCAGCTCCCGAAGGCGCAACCAATGGGCACAACGAAACCGTCAGCCCTTTAGAGCCAGGAATCGCTCAGCTTGGCTTTTGGTGCGTTGAGGATTTGATTAAAGGGGGACGATCGGAAAAAGTTTTAATCGTGCCGATCGGAATTCAGTATCGCTACGTCACTCCTCCTTGGAAAGCGATCGAAAAGCTGCTCAGTGATCTAGAAGCCGATAGCGGACTGTCGAACGGGATGAACGATGAAAGCGGACGAACGAGAGAAGGGCATCTTTACCATCGGCTCTATCAGTTGGCAGAGCATTTGTTAACGGTGATGGAGGAGTTTTACACGCGCTTTTATCATCAGCCATTGCCGACTACTGCCGCAAAATCGTCTGAGATTGAAGGCGTTTCTCCTGGCTCAAACGCAGAGTTTGCCGTCCGGTTAGAGGCGTTGCTGAATGTCGCGCTGCAAGTAGCAGAACAATATTTCAACATTCAGCCTAAAGGCAGCGTCATCGATCGCTGTCGCAAACTCGAACAAGCTGGATGGGATTATGTCTTTCGCGAAGATCTGCACCTAGAAACGCTGTCACCTCTAGAACGATGACTCGCCGATCGCGTCGCTGAAGAAGCGAACCTTCGCATCTGGCACATGCGTCTAGTCGAGAGCTTTGTCGCCGTCACAGGCAAATACGTCCTAGAAAAGCCCAGCGCCGAGCGTTTTGCCGAAACGACCTTATTGATGTGGGATGTAATCACCAAAATCAAAGGTGGCAGTGCCCTCAATCGCCCAAAATTAGGTAAACAATGTGGCTATGTGACGATCGGACAACCTATTTCAGTGTCCGATCGTTGGGACACTTATCACAGCAATCGCCGCGCTGGAAAACAAGCCGTTTCTGCTCTCACTCAAGACCTGCAAACTGCACTTGAACGCATGATTTTCTAGGGCAGGTCTCAAGAGGCAGTCTGAAGCCTGATCATGGGGGTGGGGTTTGCTCTGGAGCTTGTTTGGGCTTGCTGCCCGTGTTGCGGACGTTGACGATCTTGTTTAACAAATCAAACCAGAAGGGAGCACCCATCGCGATCGCAATGCCACTCATCATCCAACCGAGCAGCATCTTAAACCCTTCCCAAGGACGCGTAAAAGCCACCTGTGCTGTCATCCCAATTTTCTCGAAGAAAGAGAGCGCTCGGTTTTCGGGTTGACGATTGAGACAACTCGCAAACATCGTCGCCCACTCCTGTTCGCTGGTGACGTTTTCGCGGTTGATCGGCGTAGCTGGAGGACAGTCAAATTGCTTTGATAAGTTTGCCGGATTCCAGCTAATCGGTAGCGCTACATTTTTTAGCGCATCATTAGTTTGGTTACGGATGTCGTCTAGCTCTTGGCGCAGGGGAGGTCTGGCTCCATTTGCAGGAACCACGTCACTTGCCCGTTTTGTGATCACTTGTCGTAAATTTTCATCGCTAGAGAGACGATTAAACACATGGAAGGTATCGGCATTTATAAGTGAAGCGATCGTAATGCCAATCAAAATGGCAACGCCTTTTGCATTGCGTTTATAAACTCCCGAAGCGCGTGACATAGAGCGATCGAACCACAGTGAAACTTCTTCACGCAGTTGATTAATATCACTCTCAGTTTGCTTGACTCTGGTTTGAGCACGTCTTGCCAAAACCCCCAGACTCTCTCTAACTGCGGCAGGAAGCTTAGTCAGTCCTTTCTCAATCTCGACATAGGATTGGTAATCTTGGTACAGCGCGTATTCTTCTTCTGGAAGTTCTCTAATCGCAGCGTTGCGAAACAGGTCACGCTGTTCATTCGCTAAGTCACTTAACTTTAGATTTAGAGGAGGGGTTTCAGCGTTGTTGTAAGCATCAAGCTGTGCATTTATTGATGCGTCTATTTTTTCATCGATCGGCGGTAACTTTGTTCTGATTGTTGCGTAAGCGTCTGTGATTTCTTGATAAACATCGCTCCCTTGATTCACCATATCCGCAATTTCGGACAGCGAGGGTTTGAGTCCACCAGAGATGATCGCCCGTTCGTTGTCTACTCCAAAAATTCCCAGCTTAAAAGACTTTAGACGACCGATCAAAGGCACTCCTTCCGCTTCAGAACCTGCCAAAATAAAACGATCGAGGCTTTCTCCCATCCGCTCAACGCACGTCTTTAAAGTCGCTTGCCTCGATCGAAAGTCTTTGAGAATGTCGTGATAGTCAGTCACTAATCCCACAAAGTTAGGATCGCTGCTTAAATCTGCCTGATCTAGATTTGTCTGTTCGACAATCTGCCTAATTTTTCCGGCTTCCCAGTGGTCTTTGAGTTCCTGACTTTTCGGAATCTCAACGCCGTCATTGTTGTTGACTTTATAGGTTCCGACCAATCGGGTTGCAAATTTTTCTAGCCTGACTTCTGTGAGCTTATCGATTAATTTAGAGATTCCCAATCGTTCTAACAGAGAAGTCGCAAACGTTTCAGCAGAAATGTAGGACGGACCTGTCGCTAATTGTTCTCCATAGGCTCCTCTGCGATTGCCCGGAAATAATTTTGTAAGCTGCCGAAACCAAAGCGCAACGCCTTCTGTGACTCCTTGGTTCACATTTTTCAGCAGTGGGTCGTTATAGAGTTCATCCACCAGGGTTGTGACCTGGGTTTGGTGCTCAGGAACCTCTATGCCTCCACTTAAGAGAATCTCGATCGATTCCTTGAGATGCTTTGCCCGCCACTGCAACAGAGTTGTAATCAGTTCTTGAACTTCAGACGCGAGCAGACTCAGAATTAAATAAATAAACACTAAGCCGATCGCGACATCTAAAACAAAGGGTAGATTCATGCTCAATCACTCTGGGGCTAAGTAGGCGTTTGACAAGTTACAGACAAAATATACAGGCTTTTTCAAGAGTGGCTTACTTCCTTAAAAAAATTAAGCCCCCAATTGCTTGGAGGCTGTTCAAAAACTGCGACTGCGGGATCAGCCTACAGAATGTAGAGCATCAAGAAGAGAATGACCCACACAATATCGACAAAGTGCCAATAGATCTCAGCAGCTTCTACGCCGAAGTGACTTCCGCTGTTGTAGTGATCAGGATTAAGCGATCGCCACAGAACTCCTAACATCAGCACTAGCCCAAAGAGAACGTGGAGTCCGTGAAAGCCCGTTAACACATAGAAAGTGCTGGCGAATAAATTAGTCGTCAGCCCAAACTCTAGATGGAAGTATTCATAGAGTTGTCCGGCTAAGAAAACAGCGCCCATTGCAGCGGTGATTCCAAACCAGAGCCGTAGCCCTTTCACGTCGTTCTTTTTAATCGCCGTATCAGCCTTGTGAATCACAAAACTGCTAGAAACTAGAATGGCGGTGTTGATTCCGGGCAACAACAGTTCGAGGCGAGGTGTCCCGGCGGGAGGCCACTCAGTCGCCACCGATCGAAAGGTGAGATATGCCATAAACAGACCCAGAAAAATCATGCCCTCTGCAACCAGGAAGACAATGATACCTAAGAGTCGAAAGTCTTGGTGTTCTACTCCATGAGCGGCAACCACTTCTGCGTCGTGATGGTGATTGAGAACCGTTTTTGCGGAATCAAGCGTGGAACCTGTCATGATTGCGTCTTGGTAAAGGACAAAAAACGTTGAGGTTTGAGTCAAATATCTCCAATTCAAACCTCAAATGCTTTAACGGTTGTGGCTCTCACCCACCCGATCGCTGGGGTTAGCCGCGACTGCTGGGTCAGGTTTTGCCCGAAGCGTAGAACTCGGACCTGCTGAAAGAGCGGGATCGCTGGCATCTGAGAACGCAACGTTAACTTCGGTTGCGCGACTGCCCATTCCATAGTCGTAAGGTCCGGTCGCTAAGACGGGATCTGCCTCAAAGTTTTCGACCGGAGGAGGAGAGGTGGTCATCCATTCCAACGTCAAACCACGCCAGGGGTTATCGCTCGCTTTCTCGCCATAAACCCAACTCCAACAAACATTCACCAAGAAGGGAAGAGTGGAGACGGCTAGGAGGTAGGCTCCGATCGTGCACAGCAAATTCAGTGCTGCAAACTTGGGATCATACTCCGCAATTCGGCGGTTCATGCCTTCAATTCCCAATTTGTGCATCGGCATGAATGCCAGATTAAACCCAACGTAGCTGAGAGCAAAGTGAATTTTGCCCCACGTTTCGTTGAGCATCCGCCCCGTCATCTTGGGGAACCAGTGATAAAACGCAGCATACAATCCGAACACGCTGCCACCAAACAGCACGTAATGCAGGTGAGCCACAATGAAGTAGGTGTCGTGAACGTGAATATCCCACGGCACAGACGCGACCATTACGCCACTAATGCCACCAATCACGAATAGAGAAATAAACCCCATCGCAAACAGCAACGGGCTTTCGAGACGAAGTTTGCCGCCCCAACTCGTCGCCAACCAGCTAAACACTTTGATGCCCGTCGGCACGGCAATGATCATCGACGTGATCATAAAAAACATTCGCAGCCAGGGAGGAGTGCCGCTCGTAAACATGTGGTGTGCCCACACGATTAGCCCCAACCCGCAGATCGCAACGCTGGAATACGCGATCGCTTTATAGCCAAAAATCGGCTTGCGAGAGTGCACTGACACAATTTCTGAAATCATCCCAAACACGGGCAGAATCATGATGTAAACTGCCGGATGGGAGTAAAACCAGAACATGTGCTGGTAGACAATGGGATCGCCGCCGCCCGTTGGGTTAAAGAAATTTGTGCCCACAATCAGGTCAAACGACAGCAAAATCATCGCACCTGCCAAAACAGGAGTCGCGACCAGCGCCAAAAATGAAGTCGCCAGCATTGCCCAGCAGAATAAGGGCATTTGATTTAGCCCCATTCCAGGAATTCGCATTTTGAAGATGGTGACGATAAAATTCACCGCCGCCAAAATTGAGGATGTTCCTAACAGCAAGACGCTGATAATCCAGATCAGTTCTCCTGCTTTGCCGTTCATCAAGCTCAGAGGTGGATAAGAAGTCCAACCCGAACCGGGCGCACCCACAAAGAAGCTGGACATTAGGAGAATTCCTGCGGGAGGAATAATCCAGAAAGCGATCGCGTTAAGGCGAGGAAACGCCATATCTCGCGCCCCAATCATCAGGGGAATCAAATAATTGCCAAAGCCACCCGTTCCGGCAGGCACAATCCACAAAAAGATCATCACCGTTGCGTGAACGGTAAACAGGCTGTTATAGACTTCGCGGCTGACAAAATCAGAGGCTGGAGTCGCTAACTCGGTTCTCACCAGAGTCGCAAGCACGCCACCCATGAGATAGAAAATAAACGTCGTAACCAGATATTGAATCCCGATTACTTTGTGGTCAGTGCTGAAACCAAAGTATTTGCGCCAATCATTCTTGTCCGGTTCGGAACCGTGGGCAACAAGATTAGCTTGTTCTTGATATTCTGCGGCTTGGGTCATAAGAAATGTCAAGGGGTCTCTGTCATTCATCACAGGTCACAGGTCATTTGCCATTGAGTAACGACGAATGACCCTAACCACTAGCTCATGGAATGGTGCTCAGAATGAAGTTGCTTGAGAGTGTCTGCGCTGATCCCCACTTCTTTGGCATAGGGAGCGAGATACTCGGTTTCAGTCATGTTTGCCGGAGTGGTAGCAACGGCTTTGCTGAGTCCTTCAGCGCTGGCGACTTGCTGACTCTGAAGCCATTTCTGGACATCTTCGGCAGACTCGACGACAACTTTGGTGTTCATTGCACCGTGATAAGCGCCACACAGTTCAGCACAAACCAGCGGATATTCACCCAATCTGTTGGGGGTGAATCGCACTTCAGTTTGCCGTCCTGGAATTGCGTCTTGCTTTAAGCGAAATTGAGGCACCCAGAAGGCGTGAATCACATCATTTGCGGTGATGTTGACCAGCACTTTCTGATTGATTGGCACATGCAATTCACCCGTCACAACTTCTGTACCAGGGTAAGTGAACAGCCAAGCGTACTGCATTCCCGCCACGTTGACGACAAACTCAGGCGCTCCTGGCTCTGCTCCGCCAATTTTGGGAGACACAACGCCTAGCGTCGGCGCATCTTTGTTCTGCGGCAAATCTTCACGAATGGCTGCCGTGATCGGGTCTGAATTAACCGCTTCTGCCTTCTGCTGATTGGGGTCGGCTTGCGCCACTAGGGTTCCTGCCATCGCAGACCCTGGTATACTCGCCATTTGCTGATGAGCTTTGCCATGCGCCATTGAGTGATCCATCGGATCAGCGCCACCGTTTTCGTTGTAGATATCAAAACTGTAGATCGAAATACCCAGAACCATAATGGCTGGGATCGCCGTCCAAAGAATCTCTAAGGGGATATTGCCGTGGACGGGAGGTCCATCTGATTCGTCTCCAGGTTCACGACGAAACTTAAACGCCGAGTAGACTAATATGCCTATAACCAGCAGAAAAATCCCCGTTCCGATCGTCATCATCAGGTTGAAGAGACTATCGACACGAATAGACTCAACCGAAGCGGAGACAGGTAGAAGATCATGATTCTGACCGTACCAAAAACTGACTAGGGTCAGAGCGATACCAGCCAGCAAGGTTGTAATCTGACTTGGAATATTCACGATTTGTCAAATCTCACAAACAACTGGGCGATCGCATCAGCGACCAAATGAAAATCACCGAGCATATCTCAAATTTTAGGGCTTGAGTCTGACCTTGGTAGAGTGTCTTGAGGCAGATAGATCTACCATACTGCAACTGAATAATTTCAAGGCTTTAGGCTTAAAATTCGTGCTGCTGACTTCGTATATCTACAAGGTAAGCCACCCTTCTGGGTAGAAAGCCCCCATTTGCTTATCCTTAACAATCTCTTTGGGATCTGGCTGCAAGGGGGCGTGACCCTGACTTGATGAAATCTGCAATCCGAAGAAATTCCGAAAGCTGGCTAGGAAATGCGATTGCGTTACTAAAGTAAACGCTAGAGTAGATACTCACTATTTGATTAACTTTTATTTTTTCTCAAGCACTGAAATCAAGGCTTTTGATCTATGTCTGACTCCTTCCTGCATCAGCCAGCCGTCTCAACACCTGATCCCACAGTTGTTAGAACTTGGGTGACTCGTTTGGTGTTTGGGTTGGCGATCGCGACTCTTTTTTTGATGGCGCTGGGCAGCGCAACTCGCGTTATGAACGCTGGGTTGTCTTGCCCCGATTGGCCCCTCTGCTACGGTGAGTTTGTTCCTCGCGATCAAATGAATCTTCAGGTCTTCCTGGAGTGGTTTCATCGCTTGATTGCTACCTCAATGGGGTTTGCCGCGATCGGACTTGCGAGCCTGACCTGGTGGTATCGACGCGCTCTTCCTGACTGGACTCCTTGGGCAGCAACGTTTGGCTTATTTCTAGTGATTGTCCAAGGCGTTTTGGGCGGCTTGACCGTCACTGAGCTGTTGCGATTTGATATCGTCACTGCCCACTTGGGAACTGGACTTCTGTTTTTCGCTACGCTGGTTGCGATCGGCACAGCCCTTTTATCTCACCAAGGAACTGGAAGCGTCGGCACCCTGAAGTGGGTTGGAATTACTGCTGTGATTTTGGTCTACTTGCAAAGTATTGTGGGTGGATTAGTTTCCTCTCAGTGGGCACTGCATCAGTGCTACGGCACCAATCAGCTTTGCACAGTCATGAATAGCCATATTGCGGGCGTAGTTCCAGCCACGATCGCTACCTTAACGCTCATCGTCTTGTCGTGGCGGACTCCTGCCCTGCATCCCTCTCTCCGTCGATGGGCGAACCTGGCTGGATTGTGCCTGCTGCTGCAAATCACGCTAGGCGTTGCGACCTTTCGCCTTCACCTTCAGGTCGAGCCTTTGACCGTTGCTCATCAAGCTATTGGAGCTTCGCTACTTGGAACTCTGATTGTGTTCACCGTGTTGGCGTTTCGAGATGAGCCATTCTTGAAAAAAGCTTAGGAAACAACGGTTTTTAGGTTCAATTCATCTTTGTTTTTACCTACTCTCAACCTTTCGGAACTTATAGAGAATGCAAAATACTGCGCTTCCTGGCATTTCTCGCCACAATCAAGATTTTCTGCACGTCATTCAAAGCTACTGGCAACTCACAAAGCCTCGCATCATTTTGCTGCTGCTGATCACAACAGCAGGTGGAATGTGGATCGCGGCTGAAGGACGGGTTGCGCCCATTTTGCTGATCACCACGCTGCTCGGCGGTGCATTTTCGGCAGGCGCGGCAAACACGATTAACTGTTTGTACGATCGTGATATCGACTACATCATGGAGCGCACCCGCAACCGCCCGTTACCATCGGGTCGGGTTAGCCCTAGAGATGCGCTAATATTTGCGACTACGTTGGCTGTGACTGCTTTCGTGCTGTTGACAGTGTTTGCAAATCTTCTGAGTGCTTGTCTCGCGATGTCTGGCATTTTCTGCTATGTCGTGGTCTACACTCATTGGCTGAAGCGTCACAGCACCCAAAACATTGTGATTGGCGGAGCAGCCGGGGCGATTCCTCCTCTGGTGGGTTGGGCGGCAGTGACTGGCGATTTGAGTTGGGCAGCTTGGGTGCTGTTTGCGATCGTGTTTATGTGGACACCGCCTCACTTCTGGGCGTTGGCAATTATGATTCGCGAAGATTATGCCAAAGTGGGCGTGCCGATGATGCCTGT
>JBBRMC010000111.1:0-8917 GCA_038231055.1 Leptolyngbyales cyanobacterium | reverse complement strand
GGCAGCAATTCACCGAGATTTTAGAGGGCTGCGATCTCGCGGAGATGTCTGATTTAGCAGATCGCAGCCTAATCGGTAAGCGCTTACCAACTGCCTTCTACATTCATATCTCTGCACTGCCAGCACTTGACCCAACGCTGCAATTTTACGAGCAACGCGCCCGCAGCCATCTTCAGCGACAAATCACCCCAACTTTAGTCAAATTCAGCACCAGCCAGCCAAAGATTTCCTATCTTTTTTATCCCGATTTCGAGAGTGATCCTCATCCTTCACTTCAGCACAGCATTCAAGTCGATCTCAGCACGGGGCAAGTGAGCAATCGCGATTATCGAGAAAGCAATAATCCACCCGTGCTGCATCGTAAAGAAACCTTTCTCACGCCAGAACATTCGCGCTATGAAGAATTTGCCGAATTAACGCGACAGCAAGATGCACTGGGTTTACTGACGAACTCTCGCTATATTGGGACGAGATCGGGTTGGCAGCAGAGATTGCGATCGCACCGCATCGAACTGCACAGTCATTACCTGGCTTGCCCGCTCCATGCTGCCCACACGCCGCCCAAAATCGATCGCTATAAAGCCGCCCTCATTCGTACCAGCCTTTCTAAACCCGTGCGATCGGCACTGGAAGCAGGGCTATTCACGCCAGACACAACATTCTTTGATTACGGCTGTGGTCAGGGTAGCGATGTCCAACGCGTTGCAGAACAGGGCTTTTCCGGCTCTGGTTGGGACCCGCATTACCAGCCTGACACGCCTTGCACCGCTGCTGATATCGTCAATCTGGGCTACGTGATCAACGTCATCGAGAATCCGACAGAACGACGAGAGGCACTTGTCAAGGCTTGGGCATTGACTCAAAAAGTTTTAATTGTCGCGGCGCAAGTTCTGATCGAAGACCGCATTCGAGGCACGATTATTTACGGCGATGGTGTGATCACACGTCGTAACACTTTTCAGAAGAACTATGACCAGGAAGAACTGAAGGTTTACATCGACCAAGTTTTGGGAGTTGATGCGATCCCAGTCGCGTTAGGGATCTATTTAGTTTTTCGAGATGAAATGCAGGCGCAGAGTTTTCGAGCTTCTCGGTTTCGATCGCGCACCACGACACCCAGAGTCAAAGCCAGCGTCCGGCGATTTGAGGAATACAAGGAACTTCTCGCGCCCCTCATGGCGTTTGTCAGCGATCGCGGACGCTTGCCCGCTACCGATGAGATTCAACCTTTCACCTCACTCCAAACAGAATTCGGCACACTCCGTAAAGCTTTCCAGGTGGTTTTGCAGGCGACGAATGCTCAGGAATGGGACGCGATCGCAGACAAGCGTCGTCAAGATTTATTGGTGTATCTCGCTCTCAGCCATTTCAGTCGTCGTCCCAGACTGCGAGAATTCTCATCAGTCGTCCAGAACGATATTAAATCTCTCTTCGGTGGTTATCAGCAAGCCTGTGCAGCAGCGGATCTGATGTTGCTGAGTCTGGGTAATTCAGAAATTATGGGCACTCGCTGCCAAATCAGTCTAGTTGGGAAAAAACTATCGAATTCCCTTTGGGTTCATGTGTCAGCGATCGACGCACTTGATCCCTTGCTGCGACTTTATGAAGGCTGCGCGTCTCGCACGATCGGTCGCCCCGAAGAAGCAAACGTCATCAAGTTCCATTTCCGTAAGCCCAAAATTTCCTACCTGGTTTACCCAGAATTCGATACCAATCCTCATCCTGTCATGTCCACAAGTATGCAGGTTGATCTGCGGGATCTGCATGTCAGCTATCGCGACTATGATCCAGACGATAATCCACCCGTACTGCACCAGAAGAATTTGCTGGTGATGTCAGACTACCCGCTCTACGAGAAGTTTGCCAAACTGAGTCGGCAGGAAGAGGATTGGGGGTTGTTTGGAGATTGGGAGAAGATTCGCGATCTCAGAGGTTGGCAGAAGTGTCTGGAAGACCACTGTGCTGAGCTAAGGGGGCATCGGGTGGTGTGGCAGAAGGATGCTGACCCATATCGGGTAAAGCTGGTCAAGTCAGCCCAGCGAAGACGGAGTTCAGTTTAGAGAAAATTCATACGGTGGTATGGCAGTCAAACTTCGTATGGCGTTCTCAAGGGCAGTAACATGGTTCAAACACAACCCAGCTCTCAATTAGACCATTTGCTCCAGCGACGGTGTACGGTGGATGAGTATAATTGCTGCGGATATTCTGACCTCTATTCGATCTCTTCAAACTTTTTAGATGAAACATCATCAAAGACGAGGTAGTGGTCTAGACCTGTGAATGCTTTCGTCACAGAGCTTACTGGGGGTGAATTCTGGTATCCCCGTCCACAGGTCTAGAACACTACCTAAAACTGTCCGGACTGTTGACAAAGGACAAGTACAAGAAATCAACTCAGGGGACAGTGTATTTCAAGCAGAGTTCATCAACGAAATCTTCGGAGTTGTGGCTTAAAACAACACGAACGAGACCGGTTTGTTTGTCACTTAAAAATCTTTGCAACAGAACCATTGAATTCCGCATCAGTATGGCTTCTGACTTGTAACCATCTGTGCAAAGGTCATCTGACAACAATGGCAACGACCGTCGCTCCAGAGAACAGGAATTTTGAATCGCTTGCCGCAGCTTGGACACTCTGAGAGAAGTCGAAGTTGATGGCGATCGCACCCACTGGTTGCCTTAAACTGTCACTCAATCCGATGAGAAGGCTCCTCATCATAGCAGGACGCACAAAGCCGGATTGGTTCATGCTTTATGCTAACTGCTTGAGCTGGTAGCATCAGCCTCAATCGCTCGGCACCCACTCTGACGACAGCGGATAGAGCTGTCAACTGCTGCTGGCTTGGAAACGGGTTTAAGTAAAACTTTTCCCATCGGGTGATCGTGCCTCCCAGTCCAGTTTTTTGCCCTAGCTGACTCGTAGTGGCATAGTTGGCGCGACGAAACCGTCCTAGAAAATGGCTCAAACTCTCGCCATCGTGAGGCTCTACCGGGAATATCCAGGGTGGAATGGGCGGAGTTTCCATCAACTATATTCCCCCGCCACTTCTACAAGGACATCTTTATCAATCTGCATCATCCCTTTCTCCAGCGAACGAATGGCTGCTTCGCGCAGCACCATGTCAAGGAGACCAATGTAATAACCCCGTTGAGCCACCCCGATCGCAGGGCGGATAATTTTCAGCATAGGTTCAGTGGTCAAATGAGACGGAACGGGGAGGGCAATGATGTCTCGCTCCCAAACTCCGACAATCTGTTTGAGTTGATTGTTTTGAATCGCGCCCACTCGATGGTTAGATCGGAAGCGATTGTAAACCTGCTCATCTTCCTGAACTGCCGGGTCTAAGCGCTTCTTAGTCCCAATCAAAATAACAGCAATCTTCAACTCATCAAAAATATCTCGAACGTCAGCAAACGTCTTTTTTTTCAGACGATCAGCTTCATCGATCAATAAAACCTCCGTTTGACTTTGACGCAGAACTTTCAAGACGAGGCTGCGGGCATCGCCAACGGTTCCCTTGGGCAAGTCAAAATTGTAGGACACTAAAATCTGCCGGAACAGTTCCCTTGAACTACACTCCTGTTTAGGGAGGATATAGCTCACAGGAATAATGGGTGTTTTGCAAGAGAAATCAGGCTGTCCGCGACGCTTGAGGTAAGCTTCGCAAGCTTTGGTTTTGCCAGTTCTGGATTCACCTGTGATGCGACCGCATTGGCGAGAACTGCGTTTGTGATCGAGCCACTGGTGCAGCAATTTTACTTGCTCCAGCGCCACCACCGTTTCTTTTCTCAAGCGCTCGATATGAGTTTGAGCCTCATTAGACCTCCTGCGTGAATCTGGACAGCCCTCCTCACGAAGTGGGGCGAAGCCCTCGCCAACCCTTCTCCCTAGGGAGAAGGGAGTTAGAACCTCTTGTTCCCTCTCCTTAGGGAGAGGGCTAGGGTGAGGGCAAATTCGTGCAGGAGGTCTATTGTTGTGGGCATCTACCATGTCTTTTACCTCACATTAATCCTCATCAAAGTCCCAAATCTCAAACTGGGGAATTTCAAGCTCCTGTTCTGATGGAGTTGCTGCCGCTGAAGTCTGGGTTGCATCAGGCTCGACAGGCTTAACAAGTTTTGGCGATCGCGGCAGCGTTGCCTGCTCATCCTTTTAGCGATCGCGGCGAGTCTTTTTCTTCTGGTCTAAGAATGCTTCGCGATCGCGCATCTCATCCAGCACGGATTGATTATCAACCGCTTTTCCAGCTTCTCGAATGCTGCGACTAATGTCCTTCGCTTCTTCCCAAGACAGTTGTTCGGTTTCTACCTCCTGGATGTGGACGGGTGCGAGGAAAACTTCTTTAGCCAGTGCTATGGCTCATTGAGCATTATTCACGGTTTCTCTGCGGTAGACCAACACGGTTGTAATGTCTCGTGGATCGTAGCGTAGCACCACTGTTTCGCCTGCAAAGGGAGCCAGTTCGTCACTCTGATAGGTCAAGTTCTCGAACTGAACACAGCCTCCTCGATAGATAGAACGACGAGTTTGTTTCATCAAGCAAATGTCAAGCTCTCGCTCTGGCAGCACTAAAGGCTTTCTTAATAACCCAGCTTCCCAACGAGCGGCTCGCGTTTGGTCGCCCATCCGGGCATCAAGTCCCTGGTTGTAGCGATTCACGAGATAGGCGACAAAAAGCTTTTCCAGTTCTCGCAAGGTTAGACATGCTTCTTTCTCAGCATTTTTGGGGCGTTCCTGGACATTTGACCCGGTGTAGCCCGGTAGGGTTGAAAAGAATTCTGTGTTAAAAGTCCCAAAGGGACGCTCGACAATGCCACCTTCTGATGGACGATCGCGAAGGTGGCAGATAAACCCAAGTTGCACACCAATTTGTTCAAGGTGCGTAACTACTCAGATTAAAAGAAGATAAGGAATTTCGAGAGAGAGCAGAAGCCTTGATAAAGTGCAAAGAAATTCTCAGGAACGGTGAGGCAAGTTTCTTGAGCGACTCCACTTCCAAAAAACTAGCCATCAGTCGAGATGAGATCCGAGCGACCTATGCCGAGGGCGAAGAAGCGGTGATTGCCCTGGTTGAGGGATTGTTGCAGCGGACTGTGGTGCTGGAAGAACGGGTCGAAGCATTGGAGAATCAACTCGCCAAAAATAGTCGTAATAGCAGTAAACCGCCATCGAGTGATGGGTTCAAGCCGAACCCCAAAAGCCAACGTCGCCAGAGTGGGCGCTCTAGTGGCGGACAAAGCGGACATCCCGGACAGACGTTGGAGTGGTCGTGCGAGGTGGACGAGGTGATCACTCACCCGGTGGAGACGTGTGAAGCTTGTGGCAGTTCGTTAAGGGAAATGGAACTCGCATCTTGGGATTTACGCCAAGTGCGAGACCTTGCCCCGATTCAGATCACCGTGACCGAACACCAAGCGGAAGTGAAATGCTGCCCTGGGTGTCAAAGCCTAAACCGAGGGAGATTTCCAGTCGGGGTGAACAGTGTGGTGCAGTACGGTGCGAGTTTGAAAAGCCTGATGGTGTACTTGCTGGATTACCAACTCTTACCGTCCGCGCGGGTCGAGGAACTGTTTGCAGATGTATTGGGATGTAAGCTTTCAGAAGCAACGCTCTACACCAGTCGAGCACGGTGCTTTGACGAGTTAGAACCCGTCGAAGATTGGATCTTCGAGCACGTTGCCACCTCGGAGGTAATCCACTGTGACGAAACCGGACTGCGGGTGAAGGGCAAACTGTGGTGGTTACATGTTGCCAGTACGGATGGCTTGACCTTCTACTTTGTTCACACCAAACGCGGCAAAGCCGCACTCGACGCGATGGCACTGCTGCCCAATTACGAGGGGGTCACAGTGCATGATGGGTGGCAGAGTTACGCTCAGTATGACTGTGACCATGCGTTGTGTAATGCTCACCATTTGCGAGAACTCGAATTCATCACAGAGCGCTATGGGCAACGCTGGGCAGACGAGATGGGCACCTTGTTACGCGATCTCAAGCAGCAGGTCGATGCTGCAAAAGCCCAGGGAGCTTCCACTCTCAGTCCAGCCTGCGTGCAGTGGTTTGAGCGCCGCTACGAGTGGTTGGTCGCAGTGGGACTCGCCGCCAATCCCACTCCTGAAACGTCACCCGATGCGGCAAAATCACGGGGTCGTCCCAAACAATCGCCGGCAAAAAACTTACTTGACCGTCTAGCGCAGCACCAATCCCAGGTGTTGGCATTCATGCACGATTTCCGCGTTCCCTTTGATAACAATCAGGCGGAGCGGGACTTACGGATGATGAAATTGAAGCAGAAGATATCAGGGGGATTTCGCTCAGTCGAAGGAGCGCAAATGTTTGGTCGAATTCGGGGCTACATGTCCACGCTCAAAAAGCAGGGATTGAATGTGTTGGATGCACTCAAGCAAGTGTTCTTGGGTAATCCAACTATCCCTCAACCTGAGTAGTTACCTTTCATCAACAAAAAGGCTATCGATCACAAAGCTGTCAGCCATCCAAAGTTCATTACTTGAAAGTACTGCTGTATTAACTACACTAGTCATAGTAATCTTTTTTAGGGCAAAGGTACTATAGTACCTTTGCCCTAAAAAATCAATTGGTTTTTGACAAGGCATATTTTTGAAACTGCTTCATTTTCCCAAAAAGCATGGAATAACGAGAGTATGTATCACTGAACCACTCTGTCAGCATCTTAAAGTTTGCCTTACATTTTGGGCATTTAGATAACAAAAGTAGTTCGTGATGATCGTACTTCCACACTGGCTTATATCGATACTCCGGACGATTTTTGAGGCAGAAGCTGAAACCCGCATTCTACCTACGGTTGTATATGACTTCCTTGAGAAGGCTGAAACCCCATTCTACCGTTAGCGATTTAAAGCTATCCGGACTGTTGTTATATTGCCACTCAATTCGATGGTAAGGAGTTTCTCCATAATAAGCTCCACAGAGCCTGATTGAAGTCCATTGCATTCTGACCCCTTTGGGAGCAACATTTCTGCCAACCGCTCCCATCAAGCGACAACTGCGCTAATCCCTGCCAGTTGTCCTAATTCATCTGGAGTCAGGTGAATTGGTCGCTGGAACCGTCTCAAAAAGTGGCTCAAGATCTCCAAGCCCTAATTTTTTATACTCACGCTAGGGCAGGCTTTATCTTGCTCAACAATCAACGGGTTGAAGCAACTGCGCCACCGCCATATTGAGAAGATGACAGAGAATTTGTTAAACCGCCACCCATCCCTTTGACAAGAGCCTCAAAGTCACGACAGCGATTTTGTTAAATTCTATGATGATGACACCTAATGTGTTATTAACTAAATCAGGAACGAGCTAGTACAAGATTCTGCATAGCTATACTTGACAGGACTTTCAGCCCTTCAAAGGTATATGACAGAATTGTGTTAAAGCGACATATAAAGTGCTAGCCGACAGTTAACTTCACTAGGAGTACGCCTCCACCTAAAGCCTCAATAGAGTGGAAGCATAACTTTTCCAAACTCGATTGAACGTATCAGTATTCCACCGCGAAAAAGCTATGCTTCTAGAGACTCGTGTAATTAATGCTGGCTTCAATTACGAACTTGGACTGGCATCACCAGATAAGTCATTTTGATGCTGCCCAAGGGAGACAAAATTGCAGGGCTTGTCGCTGTGTTTAGCTGCATTTGCACTTCAGAGGTCGCGATCGCTTTCAGCCCATCAACTAAATATTTGACGTTAAATGCCACATCTAGACTGTCTCCCGAAATTTGAGCAGGCATCGTCTCGCGACCGCTACCTACGTCTTGAGCATCGACTGAGAGCGTCAGTTCTTGATTTGAGCCATCTAAACTCAGCTTGACGATATTGTTCTTCTGATCAGCCAGCACCGAGATCCGTTCTAAGGCACCCAAGAGAAGGCGACGATCGACCGTCATCTGATGCGTAAACTGCTTAGGAATCAGTTGCCGATAGTTGGGATATTGCCCTTCTAGCAATCGGCTGGTTAGGCGTTGGTCTGTCCATTCAAAAATGGCTTGCCCCTGATCGAACTGGACTGCAACCGAGCTGCCACCCTGTCCGAGCATTTTGATCAACTCCTGCAAGGCTTTGGCAGGAATCGTGACATTTAGAGCCGTCTCACTTTTAGAGCGGTCAGGCGAGGCATCTTCTTCGATCGTCTGCACTACCGATAAGCGGTGTCCGTCGGTTGCGGCAAACTCCAGCCCGTCGGGTTGCAGGCTGAGGTGAACGCCCGTCAACACTTGCTTCGTTTCATCGGCACTCGCGGCAAACAGAGACCCTCTCAAGCCGTCAATTAACGCCTCTGCCGAGAGAGTTGCAAGTTCGCCATCTTCAATCACGGGCAGTTCTGGAAACTCTTCGGCTCCCATGCCACGCATTTGATATCGCCCCGACGCACACGTTAGGGTCGTCAACCCCCCGTCTGAATCAGTGCCGCTATCAAGAGTGATGTCTCCATCTGGAAGCCGAGAGACGATATCGCCCAACAGCTTGGCAGGAAGCGTTAGAGAACCACTCTCGTGCACTTGAGCCGCAAAACTTGTTTGAATGCCAAGACTTAAGTCAAACGCGCTGAGGCTAACTCGCTGCGTTGCAGCATCGGCATTGAGCAACACGTTTGCCAAGACTGGGTGCGTAGGACGCGACGAAACCGCTCGGCTGACCAGCGAAAGATGAGAATTGAGGTTGTTTTGGGCGCAAACCAGTTTCATGGCAGTTGAGGGCTAAAGAAGGTGAGGGGTTGAACGCGATCGACGAAGTTAATCTCTGAAGGGTTCACTTCGCAAATTCTGTGAAATTGTTTTGTCTCGGAATCTTGTTTGAGCATAGTAGCACCCCTGTTTAGAACGTGCTAGTGGGCATCGAAACCATGATTTATCAAGGGTTTGAGGGCTAAACTTATTGAATAAATTT
>JBBRMC010000110.1:0-9016 GCA_038231055.1 Leptolyngbyales cyanobacterium | reverse complement strand
TGCCAAGTGCTCAGAAGGCTCCCAAGGGCAGGTAAGACGATGCTGATTTTGGCTCGCAGATCGGCTTCGCTTTGAGTGGCATCGATCGCTGCTTTTGGGTCGGTCAGAGTGCGGCTCGTTTGTCCAATCCGAATTCTACCGTCTAAAAGCTGGACGGCTCCCGCATCTAGAATCGCAGGCGTAGGTTCGTGCCCCGGTTCGTCCCAAAGGTCTGCAACCTCAGGCTGGGTCGAAACAGACTCTAGCTGAAACCGTTTAGCTTCGGCTGGCATGACTAAGGTGCTTAACTTTAAGTTAGTCGGAGGCGTTTCGAGGATCTCGGCATGGGTAAAGTATTGCTTGACCTGAATCCCAGACTCTTGCAGCAAGTGGCGGGTGATTCCTCCGGTGCAGATGGCAATGTTGGCGGCGTGTAGTGCGTCGATCGTCGTGGTTACTCCCGTGATCCGACTGGCACCTGATCTCACAAACCCAGTCACTTCAGCAATTTTGAGGTCGCCTCCTAAGCGCTGCATAGCTCGACTGTAAGCCTGAGTCGTCCATTCTGCCTCAATGTGTCCATGCCGAACTGTGAGTGCCCCCGCGATCGCGTCTGGATTCAACAACGGTTCTAACTCGCACGCTTCTTTGACACTCAGCAAACGAGGCGGAATTGCAAATCGGGCATAGTCATGCGCCAGAGCTTGCGGATCACTGTGTGCCGCGATCGTCAGCAGCAGATCCAGTTCTCGAAACTGCGTATCTGCGTCTAACTCATCTGACAAGATGCGGTGGCGAGCAATGCCCTCTGCACAAAGCTGGCGGGTTAGATCAGTCGTGCCTGACCAGTAGGCAATGCCGCCATAACTGTAGCGGGTCGCTCCCTTTAAGGGGTCATATTGCTCTAACAGCAGGGTTGAAAAGCCTTGCTTTGCCAGTTCATACGCCAGTGCAGCACCTGTGATTCCAGCACCGACCACAATCCAGTCATAGGTCGTCATAAGGAGTTCAAGACTCGAAACTATGGACAGTAGTTTAGGGGGTGAATGGAGCGATCGACCGTCTATCGCTGACATTCTTTCAAGAGTGAGGGCTGTCTTCTCCAAATCATGCCGTCTAACCGTAATTTACGATACATAATCACCCTAAAGAGGGATGCTTCAATCGGTTTTTGAGGTCTGACCAGCACAAGTCATCTATTCTACGTTTAAGAACAATCAAATTTGAGGAGGAACCTTTGAGTCATCAACCCCTTTCATCCCTATCGCGCCGTCAAGTGATTCGAGGCTTATTAGCAGCAGGTGCCTTTGGTGCAACGTCGCGGCTCTGGACAGGCTGCACTCCTGCTAAACCCACGGCTGACGGTGGTGGTGCCTCTCCGGCTGCCTCGTCTGCATCGGCAAAAGAATTGATCATGGGCTTCATCTACGTGGGACCCAAAGATGATTTTGGCTATAACCAGGCTCACTTCCAAGGAAAAGAGGGGCTATCAAACGTTGCGGGTGTGAAAACGATCGACCAGGCAAGCGTTCCTGAAACCACTGAGGTACAGGAAGTAATGCGGAACATGATCGAGCAAGACAAAGCAAATATCTTGTTTCCAACCTCGTTTGGCTATTTTGATCCCCACATTCTCAAAGTCGCGACTGAATATCCAGAGGTGCAGTTCTTTCACTGTGGCGGCATGTATATCGAAGGCAAGCACCCAAAGAATGTCGGCAGCTATTATGGCTACATTGACGAGATGCAATACATTGCGGGGATTGTTGCCGCCCACACTAGCAAGACAGGCAAGTTAGGATTCGTCGCCGCAAAACCGATTCCACAAGTTCTGCGAAATATTAACAGCTTCACCTTGGGTGCACGCAGCATCAAACCGACGATCACGACGCAAGTCGTCTTCACAGGCGATTGGTCAGTTCCGGTGAAAGAAGCAGAAGCCACTAATAGCATGGTCGATCAGGGAATTGACGTGATTACGTGCCATGTAGATAGCCCCAAAGTCGTGATCGAAACGGCAGAACGGCGAGGCGTTTACACATGTGGCTACCACGCAGATCAAATTTCGCTGGCTCCAAAAGGCTATTTAACCGGGGCAGAGTGGGATTGGACAAGCGTCTACACCAACTATGCCAAGATGATTCAGGAGGGTAAGACTCTAATGAATGGAGGAATTCCTCATCTGCTGCGAGGGGGGTTAAAGGAAGGATTTGTCAAACTGTCTGCCTATGGTCCTGCGGTGGGTGAAGCAGCTAAGAAAGATGCAGAAGCCGCAAAAGCTCAACTGATGGCTGGGACATTAACGATTTATAAAGGCGAATTGAAGGACAACACAGGCAAAGTGCTGCTGCCAGCAGGCAAGGAATATGGTCAAAAAGCTGGCGAACTTGAGGCAATGAGTTGGCTGGTAGCGGGGGTGATTGGTAAAACCGCCTAGACGAGATTTTGGGTTTTGGATTTGTAGAGGTTCTGGTTTTATGAGCGTCAAACAACTCTAAAATTATTGAACCAAAATACGCACTTGGTTTTCTGAGCTAATAATCGATCCAAAATCCAAAATCGCAAAGGAGTTTCCCGCACGATGACCCTTCCTCCCATGGGTTTTGCCGTATTGCGATCGCGAGATCGCGTTGTCTCAGTCCTTCGGCTCGGTTGGTTTAAGCGATCGTTCCTCATCAAATCATCTCTAGCTACTTTAGTGGTGATCGCCCTTGCGGCTCTGGCGCAACCGTCTCGTGCTCTGCAAGCTAAGATTACGCCTGCATCGCCTCAGTTGGGTGACACGCTCTCTGTCATGGTTCAGTCGAGCAGCAACCCCACGGTGACGATGGGTACTAAAACGTATGCAACGTTTGATCAAGGAAACAGTCAGTTTCGGGCACTTTTACCGACTACTCCGCTCGATCGTTCTGGTAGGTTGCCGCTTCGAGTCAGCGCAGGTTCAGAGGTTCAAGAACTCACGGTGAACTTAAAGCCACGATCGTTTCCGACTCAAAGCATTTGGCTTCCTCCCGGTAAGGGCGACAATGGGACGGATTTAGAATTCGATCGGGTCGATGCATTTAAACAAATTGTTAGCCCTCAAAAGTTTTGGCAGGGAAAGTTACTGCGTCCAAATGCAGGTGAAATCACCACAGGCTACGGGGTGCGGCGCTACTACAATGGTGAGTTTGCCAAAGATTATTATCATCGAGGCGTTGATTATGCTGGGAGCTATGGCTCTGCGGTGATTGCCCCGGCTGCTGGGCGGGTTGCTCTAGTCGGTCGTGAATCAGACGGATTCAAGATTCATGGCAACTGTATCGGGATTGACCACGGACAGGGCGTATCGAGCATTTTTCTTCATCTCAGCCGCATCAATGTTAAAGAGGGAGATATGGTCAAAGCGGGACAGTCGATCGGTGCTCTGGGGGGTACTGGCGCAGCAACCGGACCTCACCTGCATTGGGGCTTATATGTGCAGGGATTGGCAGTTGATCCATCTCCCTGGCGATACGACGGCTTTCAATAATTCTGTCAGGCAAAGAGTGCATCTGTTTTCCTGTCACCCGACAGGATTTTTTATGCCTAAAGACGATCGCCGCCTCTCACCGGAGACAGATTGTTTCGCCCTCGACTTTTCATTAGATTTGCAGAGGATGTGTATTAAAAAAGTTGAGGGTAATTATGGCCATTGATGATGCTATTAAAAATGCTAAAGAGGCTCTGCCTAATCTCACACCGACTCCTCCTGGCTTAAAGTCACAATCGTCGGTGCATGATCTAAAATCTCGATTAGAGTGGGGCGAACCTGCCCTGACGATCTTGGATGTTCGTCCCCGTGAGACATTCAATAACAGCCACATAATGGGCGCGATGGCTTTTCCACTTGATGAGTTAGTCACCCTTGCAGAGAAAAGCTTAGAGCGGGAGCGAGATATCTATATCTATGGCGCAAATGAACAAGAAACCGCACAGGCGGCTGCAACGCTGAAAGGAGCTGGCTTCCGATCGGTTGCTGAGCTAAAAGGTGGATTGGCTGAGTGGAAGGCGATCGGTGGCTCAACTGAAGGCGCGATCGACGCTCGCGAAGAACCCGGAGAGCACGCCTATAATGTGGTTTCTCAAGTGAAGCACCACATGGACACTCAGAAAGTCGATTTCAAATAATTTAATCTCAAATATCTTTAACCAGGTAATGGATGCTTATTGCGATCCATTACCTGTTTTTTAGGAATTAATAGCCGTTATGTGTGGAAGATTTAGTCAAGGTCTTGCAGGTGACACGATCGCCAAAGCCTTTCAACTAGCTGAGGTTCCTGACTGGCAGCCCCGCTATAATATTGCACCTACGCAAACTATTCCTGCGATCGTGGCAACTCAAAATGGCGATCGTCACTTCAAGCCGTTGCGATGGGGTCTGATTCCATCGTGGTCAAAAGATCCGGCGATTGGGGCAAAACTGATTAATGCTCGATCGGAAACCGTGGCAGAAAAACCTTCGTTCCGGTCTGCCTTTAAGCAGCATCGCTGTCTCATTCTCGCTGATGGCTTTTATGAGTGGCGCAAGCAGTCGGGCAAGAAGCAGCCTTTTTACTTTCGGTTAACTGACGGGAGTCTGTTCGCGTTTGCTGGTTTGTGGGAGCGCTGGCAAGCCCCAGAAGGTGACGTATTAGAGACCTGTACGATTTTGACTACAGAAGCTAATCAGGTTGTGGCTCAGGTGCACGATCGAATGCCTGTCATTCTTGCCCCAGACCGCTATGATCAGTGGCTTGACCCAACCCTTCAGCAGTCAGAACCACTACAGGCGCTTTTACGCCCCTATGAGGCTGAGCGGATGTCGGCTTACCCGGTCAGTTTAAGCGTGAATAGCCCGTGGAACGATACTCCTGATTGCATCACGCCGATCGACGAGGCATAAAAACTTGAACGACTATCGTCTATTGGTTATTAGAAGAATTCGCTTCGCTAGGCGCTGTTGAGGTGACGCTCATCGGGTGAATGGCATCGGGTAACGTTGCAAAACGAGGATCGGGAGGAAATGCCATTTCTTCGATCTCACCCGGCTCTCCCAGCTTTTTAGACTCTCCATCGTTAAATGTCACCACGACTCCTCCAGCATTCCCAGCTCGGACAACGACTTTCTGATTAGCAGCCCAAGCGCGTTGAGTCCCTTCTGAGAGAACACCTTCAAACTCAGTTTTGCCGTCTGCCACAACTCGAACCCAGGATTGCGAAGTCATCATCAGTCCCACTCGAACTGCCTTCTGCGTCCCAACTGACTTGGGTGCCAACGTCGATTTTGCTACAGACTGTAGGGGGTTTATGGGACCGATCGGAGTCGGAGACACAGGCTGCACGTTCATCTCTGCGCTTGCCAATTCGGGTTGCCTGACTGAGCGATTAAGAAAATAAGACAGCCCATTAACCGCAGAGATAATTAACACCATATACAGCAAATAGAGATGTACCGGACGCAGTTGCGCTCCTGGTAGGCTGCGCCAAGATGGGCGCGACTCAGGAAGCCGATAAAGGGTGGGGAAGGCACTTGCAAACTCAACCCCATTTAAGCCGAGCGCGTCTGCATATTGACGAATAAAACTTTGAATATAGACAGACTCAGGCAAGTGTTCTAGTTTGCCTTGCTCGATCGCCTTCAACAGACGAGGCTGAATTCGAGTCTGACTAGCAATTTGTTCTAAAGAAATTTCTTGCTGCTGCCTCAATTCACACAACTGCAACCCCATTTCTGCCAGCCGTTCTGCTTGTTCTCGATTTGGTGAGAGGGTTTGCTTATTCATCTACTCTGCTCCTGGATCTCTGCTGGCGACTTAACATTTATCAGATTGACTGGATCTTTCAAACTACGGATCTCAAAACTTTCTAAAGGGCGATAACTACCGCTCGGCAAGGCAGGCTTGCCGGGAGAGCTGAGTTGGATAGAGTCGATCGCAGTGCGGTGAAGCTGAAGAACGGGATGTCCTAATTGGTCTGCCACTCTTCTGATCTGTCGATTTCTCCCTTCTTTGAGAATGATCTCTAAGAGTGTTTTGGCTTCCGTGCGATGTATCACCTTAACGTGAGCGGGTAAGGTCTTTTGCCCCTCTAACCAAACCCCTTGCCGCCACTGTTGTAGGGTTTGTTCTAGAGGAACGCCCTCAACCCAAACGCGATAAGTTTTAGGAATATGGTGACGAGGGTGAGTCAAATAATATGTTAGATCACCGTCGTTTGTTAAGAGAAGCGCTCCCGTTGATTCTACATCTAAGCGACCCACAGGGTGAAGCCCCTGACCGTGACGAATTTCTGGAGGAAGTAGATCTAAGACAGTTGTACGGTTTTGAGGGTCGTCACACGTAGAAACAATGCCCGCAGGCTTGTTAAGCAACAAATAGAGAAATGCAGGGCGGGCGAGCGGCTTCACAATTTTACCGTCTACTTCTAGCACGTCAAGGGCAGGATTTGTTTTTTGCCCCAACTGCACAATTTCTCCATTTAGACGGATGCGCCCCTCTAAAATCATCTGCTCAGCCTGACGACGGGAAGCAATGCCCCATTGAGAAATAATTTTTTGCACTCGTTCATGCATGGCGAAAGCGCCCTATACAGCCTCGATATTACGGAACTCACCAGCTTCCACAGAATGAACTTCCGTATAAATACTAATATGTACATTTATTACATAGTGAATCCCTCAGCACAATCTACTACAAAGTTAAGCCTTTTCGCGTAGATTTTCTGTTTCAGAATACGGTAATCGGATCTGTAACCAGGCTCCTCCCGTGTCGGGATCATTACTTGCGCTGACTGAGCCTTGATGCGCCTCGACAATTTGCCGAACGATCGCGAGTCCTAGTCCGCTTCCGCTGCTGAGTTGAATAGGTTGAGCAGCAGTCGCGAGATCACGTTGTTCAACATTGCGCGATCGCGAGGGATCAGCTCGATAGAACCGCTCAAAAACGTGAGGTAATGCCGTTTCGGGAAAGCCACAACCCATGTCTATAATATCGATCTGAATCTGTTGAGAAGGTCTACCTGAGTTGGGAGATGACAGATGTTGAAAACTGACCCTCACTCGGATGAATGATTCGACAGGACTATACTTGATTCCGTTATCAAATAAGTTGAGCAGCACCCGATGCAATCGAGCTTCGTCTGCTTGAATGAGCAAGTGATCAGGACCGTCATAGTCAAGGTGTAACTGCTTTGCACTGGCAAGCGGCTCAAGACTCAACCAAGCCGCGTGAATGAGCTTGACGAGATCGACCGACTTCAAACTCAACCGTTGGACTGGGTTAACCTCTAGTTGACTGAGATCCAGCAATTCTTGCACCAGTGTGCTTAACCGGATCGCTTCAGTTAGCAGGCGATCGACCCAATTACGAGTGGGTGGTTCTAGTCGCGATTGCAGCGTTTCTGCCACTAATCGAATCGAGGTGAGCGGAGTTTTTAATTCATGGGCGACATCCGATGCCCAGCGATCGCGCTGTTGTGCCAGAGTCAACGCTTCTTGGCGATTTTCTAAAAACACGCCCACGTTATCGTCCATCAACGGAAATGCATAGCCCCGAATGGGAGTAGTGCGCTGGTCTGACAAATTGGCAGCATCCACTGAAGCAGGATAGAACACCCACTCGCGCTGGCAAAGCTTTTCGGTTTCTCTCGCTTGCTCGATTAAAAAATCTAGCTCATAAGAGCGCACCCACTCTAGGAGCAGTCGCGGCTGAAGCGGATTGCAGTCTGGAATACTGAGCAAGTGACAGGCTTGCACGTTACATAGGGTCAACTGATTGTCTTCATCGACCTGCAAATAGCCAACAGGAGAGCAGTTGACAATCTGCTTCCAGGTTTCTGATTGACGCTCTAGATCTTGATTGACTTGTCGATAATTAGCGATCGCTGCCGTCAGTTGCGACGAGATCGAAAGCGTGTTTGTCGCGTCGGTCATATCTAAGCTGCGGGTAATCTGCTTAAGTTTCACACTCAACCGTGCTCGATACCAGACAAGTGGCATCAGCCCAATGGCGAGTCCCGCTAGAAACCATAAAAGGTTCACAGGCAAAAAAGAATGAAAAATAGAAGATCAAAGACTGGAAATAAGTGACTATCTACAATCTCTAATTTCGACCTTTCAATTTTCGCGCATTCTAGCCGAAGCGGTAGCCAAATCCTCTCACGGTGACGAGATATTCAGGGTTACTGGGATCGACTTCTAACTTTTCTCTCAGCCAGCGAATATGCACATCAACGGTTTTGCTATCCCCAATAAAGTCAGGTCCCCAAATCTTTTCAAGAAGCTGATCCCGTGACCAAACGCGCTTTGTATAGCCCACAAATAGCTCTAGTAGCTTAAATTCTTTAGGTGAGAAGTTGACTTCTTCTCCCCGCACAGTGACACGACACTCTTGGGGAAAAACAACGATGTCTTGAAACTTTAAAGTGGGCGCTTGGCTAGAGGTTTGAAACTGCTGATGCCGCCGCAAGAGTGCTCGACAGCGCGCGACAAGTTCTCGCATCCCAAAGGGTTTGGTCAAATAATCATCAGCACCGACTTCTAACCCGACTACGCGATCGGTCTCTGTTCCTTTTGCGCTGAGCATCAGAATGGGAATGCTATTACCCTCCCGACGCACCAACCGACAGAGATCAAGTCCATTAATATAAGGCAGCATCAGATCTAAAATAATCAGATCGAGCTTGCCAGAATCAGGCGAACTGGGGAATTTTGAGAGAGATGGGCTGCTTTTGCCAGTGGCGTGTTGAATGGTCTCTAAAGCACTGCGACCATCAGGGGCAGTAAGCACTTCATACCCTTCTTCGCTCAGAGTTAAGGCGATCGTGTCTCGAATCAAGTCTTCATCTTCAACAACGAGAACTCTGCCCAATTTCATACTGGGCTGAGCGTTTTTGGATTCTGCCGTGAACGCGGTTGGCATATAAGTGCTGAGGCCAAACTTTTTTCACAAAAATTCTAGCATCAATCCCATCTCTAGTATGGATTGATACAACTTTCTCATATTTAGAGAGTCTTGCCCCCAAAAAGAAATAGCCAAAG
>JBBRMC010000109.1:0-9019 GCA_038231055.1 Leptolyngbyales cyanobacterium | reverse complement strand
CTCTAAATAAAGAATCTCTTTCATTTGGGGGGTCTAAACTCCGATAAATTTACCGAGGGAGAGGGGCTTGACAGGGAATCAGAATGCGATAGACTCCTGAATACCAAACTTTCTAAAGAAACTTTACAACTCTCTCATAATTGACTGCGATTACAACGCCGTGTAACCCCACTATGAACTATCCTATTCCAGCAAATCCCCAAGAAGTCGCCGCACTGAGACAAAAACCCGTTAATGAAGAACTAATCGTCACTGCGATCGCTGGAGTTGTGCAAATCGCACGGGCAAAAGGGCAGTCTCTAGAGGAGTTATTGGCAGAGGTTTTGGCAGATGACAGCTTGCTCGAACAGGGACAACGACGCTGGCTGAGTGAAATTGTCGCCCAAGCCTGGAAGCGGTTGCCCTAACGGTGATATAACGTCTAAAGTCTCCGCATGGGATCGGCGGAGATAGAGAGACATGGAACGAACGGACAAGCATCAAGTTTTGGGCATCGATTTGGGCGGAACGGCGATCAAGCTAGGGCGATTTGCGCAAGATGGCGTGTGTTTACAGTCCTTAACGGTGCCAACGCCCCAACCAGCAACGCCAGAAGCTGTGCTAGTTGCCTTAGTAACGGCGATCGAGCAGATCGATCCCGACCATCAGAGTCGCGCGATCGGTGTTGGAACCCCCGGACCTGCGGATGCAGACGGACGCATTGCACGAGTCGCCATTAATTTAGCGGGTTGGCAAAATGTCCCGTTAGCTGACTGGCTAGAAGCAAAAACCGGACGGATGACGGTGTTAGCCAATGATGCGAACTGTGCAGGGTTGGGTGAAGCTTGGCTGGGAGCAGGGCAACCCTTCCGCGACTTAATTCTGTTGACGTTGGGCACAGGGGTCGGCGGTGCAATTATTTTGGACGGCAGCTTGTTTGTGGGGCGAGACGGCGCGGCGGGAGAACTGGGCTTAATTGCCATCAACCCAGCCAACGATGCGCCTATGTGTAATAGTGGCAATCGCGGTTCCTTAGAGCAATATGCTTCCATTTCAGCGATTCGTCGGCGTACTGGGTTAGAGCCTGACCAACTCGGCACCCTTGCCCAAGCAGGAAATCCGGACGCGTTAGAGTTTTGGCGACTCTATGGGCGAGGCTTAGGCATTGGGCTAAGTAGTCTAATTTATGTATTGACTCCTGAAGCGATCGTGATTGGCGGCGGCATCAGCGCCAGTGCAAAGTTCTTCTTTCCAGCGATCTTGGCAGAAATTAATCAGCGTGTGCTGCCTAGCTCTCGGCAAGGTTTGCAGCTTTTGCCAGCGACTTTAGGCAATCAAGCAGGCATGGTCGGAGCGGCGAAATTGGCTCTAGAAACGTTAGAAAAAAGTTGAAAAGAGTCAATCGTCAAAGGTGTGTCCGGTGGTTTGCTCGACGTAGTTCAAAATGGTTTGGTAAGTGTCTGGGTCTTTCTGCTGGTTGACCACGATCGTCACGTTTTCATCGGGTATCCCAAAGGAGACTCGACCACTTGAGGTTTGAGAAAAGGCAACAATGCGGTCTAAGTCAATGATATAGACAGTGCGATCGAAGGTCAGCTTGATCCAGAAAGCCACACAGTTTCCCCAGGGTCTCATCTCTCAGCATTCCAGATCTGCCGCAATTTCTCAAGCATGGTTCTTGGAAATCGATGAATGACGCGGCGAATAGTCCCATTAAAAAGCCCCCGAAAGGATGTACCTTAGCAGGGGCAACTGAAAAAAAGCAAGTCTGCTTGAAGACAACTGACAGGTTAGGAGACTTCCTTTAATAAATTTACCCACCTGCCTCCGATGAGGGTTCTGAAAGTCAAAGTCTCCCAATTTGGGGGATTTAAGGGGCTTTCCAAGATGGGTCACTTCTTTGCCAGAAATCTCCTCAGGAATTAGGCGCGTGCCGAAGCGGGTTGAGCCAATGCCTCTTTTAGCACTGCCACCTTGTCGGTTTGCTCCCAGGGAAGCTCAAGATCGGTGCGCCCAAAGTGACCATAAGCCGCCACATCTTGATAGAAGCGACCGCCCCGCTCACCGGGCAACCCTCTCAGGTTAAACGCCTGAATAATTCCTGCCGGACGTAGCTCAAAGTGCTGCTTGACCAACTCTAGAAGCTGTTCGTCATCAACCTTGCCCGTGCCGAACGTTTCGATCATGATGCTCACGGGACGAGCAACTCCGATCGCGTAGCTTAACTGCACTTCGCACTTGTCAGCTAACCCGGCGGCTACGATATTTTTCGCGACATAGCGGCAGGCATAAGCTGCACTGCGATCGACCTTAGTGGGGTCTTTGCCAGAAAATGCTCCGCCCCCGTGGCGTGAATAGCCGCCGTAGGTGTCTACGATGATTTTGCGCCCGGTTAAACCAGAATCACCTTGAGGTCCGCCGATCACGAACTTGCCCGTGGGGTTGACCAAAAAGCGCGTGTTTGCGTCGGGTTTGAGTTCGATGTCACCAAACGTTGGCTCGACCACCAGCGCCCAGAGATCTTCTTTAATTTTTGCCAAAATGCCCGCATCGTCGGTGATGTCTCCGATCGTCGCCGTGTGCTGCGTCGAGATCAGAATGGTGTCGATGCCGACGGGACGATCGTTCTCATAGAGAACCGTAACTTGAGTTTTGCCATCAGGGCGCAGATAAGGCAGTTGACCCGTTTTGCGGACAGCGGCTAATTTGCGCGAGATGCGGTGAGCCAAACTAATGGGCAACGGCATCAGTTCGGGGGTCTCATTGCAAGCAAAGCCAAACATGATGCCTTGGTCGCCTGCGCCGATCGCATCAAGTGCTTCTTGACTGGATTCTTCGCGAGATTCATGAGCCGTGTTGACCCCTTGAGCAATATCAGGTGATTGCTCGTCAACGGCAATCAGCACCGCGCAACTGTTGGCTGAGAAGCCATTTTCAGCGCCCGTGTAGCCGATTTCTGCGATCTTTTGGCGGACTAAATCGATGAAGTTAACGTGTGCTTTGGAGGTAATCTCACCTGTAATGAGAACCAACCCAGTGTTGACCACGACTTCAGCAGCCACGCGGCTTTTGGGATCTTGGGCTAACAGCGCATCGAGAATTGTGTCAGAGATCTGATCACAAATCTTATCGGGATGCCCTTCTGTAACCGATTCTGATGTAAAAAAATATCGTCGTGACAAGGAATTCTCCTCTTGACTAAATAAGGGGTAGAGAAAGTCTGAATTGCTGGGGGAATTATATCACTCAGCTTTAGTTGGTTAGTGGACGATCGTTCACCCTCAAATTGCTGGCTTGTTAGCCACTAATCTGCGGTGAGCCTAATAGAGATCTTGAGATCTGTGGTGGCATCCTAGCAATTACGCTGAAAAAAGTGTTGTTTCTAAGCATTGAGCTTCATTGAGTCTTTGAACTTGCTCAAATTATTCTCGTAAGACCTTAAAGACTGTTGACAATAGCTTTGTTTTGCAAAAGTGGGAAAAAATGCCCAACGGGTCCCTGACCTTTGCCAATGTTGAGAGAATAACTGAGGGCACTGGTCACATAATCTTTTGCTAATCGGGTCGCCTCAAGCGCGGGTTTTCCCAAAGCCAGATTAGCAGCGATCGCCGCCGACAAGGTGCATCCCGTCCCGTGAGTGTTTTTTGTAGTGATCTGCTCAGTAGTCAAGGTTTCTAAGTGATTGCCGTCAAACCAGACATCTACACCTCGCAGATCCCCAAGCATTCCACCGCCTTTGACTAAAACTGCCTTAGCTCCGAGTTGATAAATGCGCTGTGCTGCCTCCTGCATGGCTTCTAGCGTGTCAATTTCTAGCCCGCTTAGAATCTGCGCCTCGTAGCGATTGGGCGTTAACAGAAAAGCGTGGGGAATTAATTGCTCTCGTAGCGTCGCGATCGCCGCATCGTCAATCAGTTGCGCGCCTGTGCGAGACACCATCACGGGATCGACGACTAAATTTTGAATATGAAGGAGTTCAATCTGCTCGCAGACGGCTGCGATGATCTCCCGATTCAGCAGCATTCCCGTTTTGGCTGCTTGCACACCGATGTCTTGCACAACAGCTTGCATTTGAGCCACCACTGCCTCCGTAGGCAACGCATCAACACGGGTCACGCCTAGCGTGTTTTGCGCGGTGATACACGTCAGGGCACTGGTTCCATGAACCTGATGAAAAGCAAAGGTGCGTAAGTCTGCTTGAATCCCGGCTCCGCCGCCACTATCTGAGCCAGCGATCGTTAACGCAACAGGGACAGAAGCAATTTGAGAAGTCATACACCGCAAATTCAGGAGGTCAATCACTATCCTAATGGGTGCTGGTGAGACTGAGCAACGCGATCGAGCCTAAGGAAATAGCGTCTATTTTCTAAGGCTTAAGCTGAGACTGATTTTGCTTGGCGAGTCTTTGTTTTATACACTTCTTCACCCGCATAATAGAGAGAAATATAGCGTACCCCTAACATTTGACGGGTTGAGTTGAGGAGATGGTCAGCCTCGTCGATAATGCGGTCAACGAGCCAAGGTTCGGGGCAGTGCACTCGCAGGGTGTTGTTATTGTCTAGCTTGAGTAGACAAAGACCCAACGTTTTTGAGAAGAGCTGGCGCAGACGTTGAATCCGATATTTTTCTAACAGGCGTAAGTCTTGACTGGTTAGCTGGTGGGACATGGAAGCAACCCAAGAAGTAATGTACAGATTGAACCTGATTCGTGATTAAGTCCACACTGTAGAATTTGGGATATTCTACTGACTCTATCTCTGCCAACACCCGTAGTTTTACGGAATCTCAATTATGGCTGCTCAGAGAGTTGTCTTGACCTACCCAAAGAGAGGTTTATAGGCTCGATCTTATTTTTCTCTTAGACTCAAGAGTTCCTGTCTCGTGAGAGATGCTTTAAGACATAATTATTTGGTATTCATAGGCACATAGATAGATTTTTGCAGAATCTTCTACAACTGGGACGAGACCGCGTGTATTGTAGAGTCTCAATTCTGTTTAGTCATGTAAGTGTCTAGAATTTGGTCAACAATTCGGGCGCTTAGGTGTGTTAATGGGTCAAGAGATTATTTGAGAATGAGTGATTCTAAAGAGCTTAGAGTAAAGCGTTTGGCGTGGCTAGAAGGAATTCGCATTTTTGCAGCCGTGATGCTGTTGCTCTATCACTCTCAACTATTGTTTACTCACTACGTCTATACACCTCAACCTACTGGCTTGTGGAGCAATGGGCAGCAGATTTTAAGCGCTGCTGGTCATCTCGGCTCAGGAGTTTTTACCCAAATTGCCAGCGTTCCTATCTGGTTTGGCTTTCAGTTTGTAGATGTTTTTGTGTTGATCAGCGGCTTCAGCTTAGTATTATCACTGAAGGGAAAACCCTTAGAAATCAACCCCTTTCTCAAACGACGATCGTTACGGATTCTCTTACCATTTTGGACAGTGGCAGGGTTAGCGTATCCGGTGCTGTGGGCGATCGGAAAAATTACGAATAGCTACGCACCTGATGCTTGGCACACGTTTGGAGGGCTAACCTTTCCGCTCTTGTTTGATTATGGTGGAGGGGCGCTGCTTTCCACGAGCGGACCTTGGTGGTTTGTTCCACTAATTCTCAGTTTTGCGTTAATCTTTCCGCTGCTGTGGCACTTCTTTCAGCGTTGGGGAGCACGCAATCTCCTGATTGTTAGTATTCTAATCACCTTAATATATCGAGCTTTCGCAGTCTATATGTTTGGTGGACACCCAACCTATATTGTTCTTGATACACCTAGCGGTTGGCAGCCTTTTCTTCCCTTCATTGCAAAACTGAGCACTTTTGTGTTAGGCATGGTAGCTGCACACTCTTATTTGCAGGGTAAAGGGGCAGTTTATTGGAAGTCTTCTAAAGCATTACTGGTTGGAATCCCAGTTTATTGTCTTGGGTTTCTCTGTCAGTTTTATCAATTTGGCTGGATTTTTGCTGATTTTTTGATTGCGATCGGTCTGACTCTCTGCTGTATGGTTGTCTTTCGGGCGATCGCTGAAACGTTTCGCCTTCAGTCGCTCATGGTTTGGCTAGGAGTTCATAGCTATAGCTACTTCCTAATTCATAACTTTGTGGTCGATCGGGTCATCAATCTAGCGGTTCATGATCAACGGGTGTTGTATTATCAAGCCCTTCCTATGATGGCGATCGGGACTTTATTTTTGGCGGTTTTGGCAGATTCGATCACTCCTTGGCTTCAGCGAGGAGCCATTAGGCTAGGGAGATTGCTCGATTCGATTTTGGTGCAAACCTCTCAACAGCAGACTTGCGGGTTTAGAGTGGGCGATCGCGTTTATTATCACGGCGATGAGAGTTGGCAAATTATCCAAGTTGAGCAGGTGATTCACGATAAGGCTTTTTATTTTTGCCGAATTTCTGATGGTCTCAAAACGCTTTGGGTCAACGAGAATGATCTTAAGCCAGATCTCGATCGCCCTAAGCAAGCCAAAATCTACTAATCATGAATCCCTATTCTCAGTTTTTGCTGCCTCGATTGCTAGATTGGGCAATGTCAGATCAGACATTCTCGCAATATCGTAGAGAGCTTTTGTCTCAAGTCACAGGAGACACGCTAGAGATCGGGTTTGGGACGGGGTTAAATCTGCCTCACTACCCGCCTGATTTGCGAAAACTAACTGCCATTGATGTAAATCCTGGGATGAGCGCGATCGCGCAGAGACGCATTCGAGAATCGGGGATTGCTGTTGATCATCGGGTGTTAAGCGGTGAAAGCTTGCCGATCGCCCCTTCTCAGTTTGATAGTGTTGTCAGCACCTGGACTCTGTGCAGCATTGCCAACGTAGAGCAAGCCTTGCAAGAAATTTATCGAGTTCTTAAGCCCGGAGGACGGTTCTTTTTTATTGAACACGGGCTGAGTCGCGAGGCTAAAACTCAAGTGTGGCAACATCGTTTAACGCCAATCCAGAAAGTGATTGCCGATGGGTGTCATCTCGATCGAGACATCCGGCAATTGGTTGAGCGTCAGTTTGGGCAGGTCGCGATCGACGAATTTCAACCCGAAGATCTGCCTGCCGTCTTAAGCTATTTCTACAAAGGAATTGCTATCAAATAAACAAATTTCCCCTGCCTTCTGGTGAATACGCAGTAGCTCCTTTAAAGAGTCGCTAACGCCTGAGCAAAAAAGTTGCGATATAGATTACAGCTTGGCACCACCTTCTGATCTTTTAACCGCACCAAGCCTTTGCTTTGCAGCTTAAATGCTTGAATCGCTTCAACCTCAACCGGGCTGGAGGATGACACAACACGCTTTAGGGCTGTCATCAGGTCTGGATATCTCTGCAAATCCCACAATAAATTTCTCAAGTGGGCGTTATAAATACTATCGCTGCCGATCGGAATTTCAACCAATTGCTTGAGGGTCACGTTTTGTAGACTCAGATGGTGGAGTCCTAATTGCACCAAATAAGGGCTTCCTCCCACTAGAGTTAATAGCACTTCGGCGCAGTCTTCAGCATCGTCAACCCCGTATCGCTGCGCCAAGTCTTGCACCTGTTCTCGATCGAAAGGCGGCAACTCGATCGCTAATCCAGCATTAAAGGGCGACTGGTGAATATTCAAAGGCACATACACCTCAGTGGAGTGCACTAGCACGAGTCGTAGCTTCTGCCATAGATCGCTTCTGCCATCGCCATAGCGAGCTTTTTCATACCAGGCTCTTAGCATTCCAAAGAAGTCGGCGGCGATTTCGGGGTAGTCAAACACGACATCGACTTCATCAAAAGCAAGCGCGATCGGCGTGTCGATCTCAGATAGGATGTAGTTTTCAAAATAGTTGGTGCAGTTGTAGCTATTGCCAAACAAGTCATCCCAATACTTATCGACCTGGTTTGGCAACCCTAAATTTTGACTGACGATCGCGCAAAACCACTGCAAAAATCGCTTTAAATCTGTGAAGACAGTCGAATCGGCAAGCTGCAAACTCGAAATGGCGGTGGCGAACGGCTGCTCTCGCGCTTGTGCCAACACTCGCGCTACCAGAGAGGTCTTTCCCATCTGACGAGGCGCTTTAATTCGCAGTAAGGCTCCGGGTTGCAAAATCGCGTCACAGCACATTGACTCGATCGACGATCGCTGCACATAAAACGCAGAATCAAGGGGAAGTTGACCGCTTAAAAGCACCTGTTGCCGACTGCTGACGATGGCGGTCTCTGAGTCAGAATAGTCTTCTACTTCGAGAGTGAGGTCAAACGCCCGAAAGTAGTTTTCAAGGGTTTGTTGATCGACAGCTACTTTGCGACTTCGCACTCTAGCAAGGGTATTTGGGCTGAGTCCAGTTTTCTCACTTAGCTCTTGGAGGGTAAAGGCTTTCCCAATTTTGTTTTGGCTCAGCGATCGTTGCTCTGCCGTCTGCAAGCGCTGCCAACCTCTTGAGCTGAGGATAATACCCCGTTTTCGTTTTATCTGCTGAGGTCGTTGAGCCATGGGGGTAAAATGTGAAGAAACAGGTTGAGCTAATGACATTCAGTAGTATCAATCAGTCACTATAAGGTCACATCCTAATACTATCTCCTAGTGTTTACGCAAAATCCACAACATTGCGTGATTTTACGCTTGGCTTCAGTGAGAGATTGAGCTGTTGTTTGTCTTAATATTGAGTCGGGTTAGACAAACGAAGATTGAACCCTCTAATCTGTAAAATAGCCTAGAGAGGGCATTACACTCAAAGACAGCTTTCTCAAGCCACTGGAGTACAAAATTGTCCTTGACGAGTTGGACAATCTACTTTTGAACTGTTTCAAAATTCTCTAAATCCACGGCACAAAGCGGATTTTGTTCGGTCGTTTATCAACCTAATTTAATGACCAGTTGTTTTATAAAGAAACCTCCAAATCTAGAGAACTATGAACAGTCTTCTTGAAATTCACTATTTTTGGTCTAAATCCTAGTGACAACTCCCGCCGCTAACCGCAAAGCAGTGTAGCGGGGGCATCCAACCTCACGATTGAAAATTGCTGCTTCATCGGACGAGTATTCTCGTATCCTTCACAGCCAGCAAACGCTAGT
>JBBRMC010000108.1:0-9098 GCA_038231055.1 Leptolyngbyales cyanobacterium | reverse complement strand
TACTGATCAACTACAGAATCGGTAGGGACTCTGATAGTCAAGCGTTGTGACAAAGATCGTTGCGGCATATAATCCGCTTGATGACTAAACCCGCGCCAAATTATCAGACGATTGAGGCAACTTCCACTGAAGGGCTGCAAGATTTATTTGCGGTGCAGGAAGTTCAGACATCCGCCCATGATTCTCAACCTCAGTCTCATGAGTCTCAGTGCGAATCAGTTGAGACTCATTTGATTCTCACTGCCGCCGAAGCAAGTGCATATTTGCGAATCCCAATAAGCACCATATATCGACGAATTAAGGCTGGAAAGTTCAAGACACTGGAGGGTCAAGACGGTGCAGTGAGAATCGTTTTGGCGAACAAAATTGTGCATGAGAATCATTCGGTTCCCACTAATGCTGAAAGTGAGAATCATATTGTCGATTTGATTCTCAGTGATTCTCAATGGGAGAACCGTGAGAATCAACCTGGAAGGGCTGGCAGTGATCAACTAGAAGCCTTGCTCCAGCTCCTGGCTGAGAAAGACAAAAAGTTGGAAGCGGCAACTTACCGAGTCGGTTATCTTGAAGCAAAAGTAGACGCAAAAGATGAGCAGATCAAATTGCTAACGGATAGCTACCAAAAGCCAGGCAAGTGGCAACGTTTCTGTTCGTGGTTTATTGGCCGCTAGCCTTTTCTCTTAATCGATCATATAATCAGCGATGGCAAAAGAGCCACCGTATGCGGTGCTTCTATGCAAAGAATATCGAAGGAATATAGCCGCTAAAAACAAAAGAACAGCCGTTAGGCTGTCCCACTGTGCAAAAAGCAAAGACTGACTGTCCTTGCCCGCTGCTCGATTTTCGTATCAGGTTTCTTTTGCCGAGACTTTCCTGAACATGAATAAAGAGTACTGCGGATAAGACGGTTTAGTCAAGCTTGCTTGCAAACGGCAAGGAGCGAGAGACGACCGGAGCAATAGCGGTCCTAGAAGACGTTTCGGGACTTCAGGATCAAAGACTAGCCAATAAAATTAATCAAGCATCAGCACCGCTGGCGGTGGCTGAGCGCTTCTTCGCGTTATATCCAAATCGCGTACAGGCGATATTGTGCCCACGTGGCTGCCGTGACTGGACCACGATAAGCAAGCACTGGCCGATGACAGACGAGACGGTTCTAGCGGCCGTCGCTGGAAGTGAATCGAGCATTTATGGTTTGCGTTGGGCAGAGCGGACCCGGTTTGCGGTCCTGGACATAGACAAAAACAGCAAGTACCGATCAGATCTTGAGCTAGCAAAACTGCAGGAACGATTGGCTGCAGTCGGACTGACCGCAAAGATTTACCGGAGCAGCGATAGCAGCGGCTGGCACCTGTATTTATTTTTGGACGACTGGGCCGACTCGGGGGAAGTAAACGAGCACCTAAGCACCTGGCTAAGACTCCAGGGCTATGAGATTCGGGGCGGCGTCCTGGAAGTGTTCCCTAGTGGCATGGGCTTACGCCTGCCACTACAGCCCGGTTTTGCCTGGCTAGACGAAAAAGGCAGCTTAATCCAGACGCGAGAAGAACTAACAACAGACGAGGCGCTAGCCTCATTCCTTTGCGACCTGGAAAAAAACAAAAGAAATTGGAGCGAAGCGAAAAACCGCATAAAAACTGAACTTGAAGTTATCGATCGCGCGATCGATCGCGGCGCCCTGGTGCAACAAGAACGGCTTGAGACTGAGGGTTTTGACGGGCTCTTTAATTACCGGTTAATTCCAGAGAAATACGAAGAAGGGCGCAGCGCCTGGCACGATGGGTTAACACGCAAGGGGCAGCGACATGATGCAATCCTCGGGATCGAGCATTACTTGTGGCATGGAGATAAGGCCGCCGGTGTACCTGCCCTACCCGGTGAATGGAACGACGAGCAGCGCTATCGCTTGATCCTGGCTTGGTTGCAAGCAAATCACAATGGCTTTTGTAATCACATAAACCGTGGCAACTGGCGAAAAGTAGAAGCGCAGGTAAGGCGGGCCGTGAAGTGGCGGCGATTCTCTGATGCTAACCAGGTAAGAACGCCCTACCCGCTGACAGAAAAGGTCATAGAGAGGCTTATAGCCCTGTCCAAATCAACCGGACGGACCTGGAGCATGGAAGACCTGAAGAAAGGTAATGACGGTCGAGAAGCAGAAGCAAGAGAAAAAATCCGCGTAGCGATACCGCTATTGATCAAGTTAGGGCAGAAGCTGACCGTCAAGGGGTTGGCACTGGCCTCAGGTTGTTCGCGAACTACTGTTAGGCGTCATTTGGATATCTGGAAGATATCACCCACGGTGGCGTTGTCAAAGTGTACAGGCGATCAGAACCCTTTTTTAGATCTAGATCTCTTAGGGGGCGGGGGTACTAGGGCACTGGGTTCTGAAGAAAAAGATTTAGATCCTCTCGCCGTTGTTGCAGACTCAGGGGATCTCGGCTCTGTTCAAGAATTTGGTGTTACTGATTCTCGTGTTGTCGGAATGGTTCCGCAGCAGCCTTGTGAGCTAGCGCCTATTCTTGTAAAGCCCCCCTTTCTTCTGCCTGGCTTCAAGCCTACCAGCGAACTCCCAGTATCAATCTCCAATCGCTCCTTAAACGGCGTCCTTCCCAGCTCCGCAGAGCCTCCGCCGGGTCCCTTCCATTTACCGCGATTTCCAATTGACACCGGGGCCCTAGTTCGCTGGTATTTAGGCAGAACGGCAAACGATGCGGGGGGCTTAGAACCAATACCTTTGAACCAGCCTGTCTACGCCATCCGGGTAGAGGGAAGAGGCAACAAGGCACGGCTTATATTACCTGTTATCAATTGCTGCATAAGGGTTTCTGGTTTTCGATGGCAATTTCATGCGCCAAAATTAGTGGCTGGTAGTGCATGTTATCAATTGCCAGGCAAGTGTTTTGGGATTTTGGTATACGGCGGTGTAAGAGGTCCGCCTCCTGCTAACCGGGCATAGTAACTGGATTGCCTGATATGCGGCACCACATTTGGTGCATTGGTTTTGTAGCTTGCCGCTACCTAAAGTGCCAACTGATGGGCTGATAACAGATTGTGCCGGATGATGTAATCCCCGTGCCTGCAAAAAGCGGCACAGAACTACTGTAGCTGATAACGCCCATGCCTGGTAGGATAGGAAGGACGATCTCTCCCTTGCAACGTGAGAGCCGTAAGGCAAGATGAAAGAGCGGGCTCGCATCCGTGGGATGCTCACGCTCTCAGTGATAGCAGGTTGGCTACGGACAAGCAGCCGATACAAAATATTGGCTCATAGCTGGTGATAAGCTAGTAGTGGGCATAAAGAGGTTGGCTACATGGCAGAGACAAAGAAGCGAGTATTTAAGCCACGGGTAGAGACGAAGCTGGCACGGGAGGACTTGAGGCGGCTGGATGAGTTGGCGAAGCTGGAGGGCGTCACTAAGTCGGAGCTAGTGAGAGAGGCCGTTTTGCTCTTTCTGGATAAGCGCGAAGAGCTGAGAAACCAGAAGCAGGACAGCGAAACAGCGCAGATGATCGAGGCAATGACTAATCGGATTTGCGCCATGCTGGCTCGGCAAGGGCGGTGGGTCGGGACCGTGTACGAGCTGCACGCAATAAACATGGGCGGGACGCCTGCGGCTAAAGCAGTGTTTGAGGCAGCCGCGAACACTGCTAAGCAGCGCATGAACCGGAGCATTGAGAAGGACGAGCGCGACACAATAGCAGCGCTCAAGAAGGAGTTGAAGCCGTGATAGTAGTGCGGCACAAATTTATAGCGGGAAGAGGACGAGGCGCACAGGGCAAAGTTGTGGCAATCGGAAAGGCCCTGGCACATGTGAGATACATCCAGCATCGTCCGGGGCCGGACAGAGAACCAGGAGGGCGGGAGCTTTTCAGCGAAAGCGAGGACCGAGTAAACAGCAAGGAAATGCGCAAGCTGATCAAAGAAATGGGTGACAGCCGGGTTGTGGTGCATAAGTTGACGCTGGCACCGGAGATAAACCCGGAGGACAAAAAAGCATTTACGCGTGAAGTGATGAAGAACCTAGGCCGGGACAAGGGATCAGATTTGCAGTGGTTTGCAACGGAGCACAACAACACAGATCACCATCACATACATGTCGTGGTATTAGGCAGAGACCGCGATGGCAGTGAGGTACGGATAGATTTAAAAGACATCGACAAGGTAAAAGAGTACGGTGATCGATATCTGGAAAGGTGCCACCCGCGAGAATTGGAAAGGTCCAGGAGCGAGCGAGAAGCTAGAGAAAAAGACCGCATGGGGCAGCGCAAATTAGAGCGAGAAGCGGCACGGGATGAGCGTATCCGGGAGGGGCTAGAACTTCCTTGGATGCATCAAAAGATAGTACGGGAAGTATTAGAGCCATATGGGCAATGGCGACAAAAGCAAGACGAGAAGCCCCGCGAGCCAGAAAAAGGCGAGCGAGAACCAGAGCGTCCATACCATCAAGACACGATTGAAGCAGCAGGCAAAGAATGGTCAAAAGCCAATCGACTAGAGGAATTGCGGGAGCTGAACGATCACCTCTGGGAGAACTATGAGGACCGAATACCGAAGGACGAATACAAGAAATTGGTGGCATGGATTAATGAGAAGGAGCGACTAGCAGAGCGAGAACCGGGAGCAAAGGACAAGGGAAAAGAACAGGAAAAAGACCCCAACAGTTTTGAGCACAAGGGCGAGAAATACAGCAAAGAAGACACTTATGAGAAGCTAACCGGGCTGTCAGCGAAGCTACGAGAAGACAAAGAAAAGCTACCCTTTGAAGACTATCAAAACTTACGGGGCTGGATAGAAGACCGGGACAGAGAGCGATGGTCTGGTGTACTGGAAAAACAGATCGAGCTTACGCACAAGAAACTTGAACGAAGCAAAACGATGGAAGACTTGAAGGTGGCAGAAGGCGGAAGAGTCTTGGACCCAGGTCTTGAGCAATTCATGCGAAATCCGATTGTGGGAATGTTCATGATCGAGGCGTCGATAGCATCCGAGATTGTGAGGTCAATCCCGCTTGATGACAGAAACCGCGACTACGCTAAAGAGCAAATAGACGGACTGGAAGAAGCTAGAAAAAATCTTGATGAGCGGGAGAAAGACCGCCAAGGCAAAGCCCTAGAGGGCATACGAATGCCATGGGAGTTAAAAGCACAGGAAGAACGTGACGCAGAAGCACGAGAAAAAATAGCAAAGGCCAAGGAAGAAGCAGAGCGAAAGCGAGCTGAGGAGCGAGAAAGGAAGAAGCGAGAGCGAGAGGACAAAGATCGAGACGATCCGTTTAGTCGAGACGAGTGGGGAAGGTGGTAAAGGGAGAAGCGCATGGCAAGCTCAATGATAGGCACTCGGCTAAACGAGGAAGTGGTAGAACAACTGCAAAAGCGAGCAGATGCCGAAGGTAAGAAAGTGTCAGACGTGGTACGGGAGTTAATTATAAGCGGACTGGCGAAGGCAAAAGAGAGGGACCAGGACGCCGGCGCCGGCATTGCCGGCAGCGAGATCATAGCGCGGCTGGATCGGCTGGATAAGCAGCTTGGCGAAGGCTTTCAGAAGAAGGAAAAAGAAGGGCCGCCAATTCTGCGCACGGCGTTAGGATTGGAAGAGATGGAAAAGCGACTAACCACGCTCTTAACTAAAGCCGTGAAAGCCGGGGCGGCAAGCCAGTTTTATGCGCGGGCCGGAACTTTGGAGACAATAGATCTGGTGTCAATATGGTCGGCACAAATTGAGGCGCCCAATAATACAGAGGCACGAAAGGAAGTAGCAGGGCGACTTGACGCAGACAGTCATGAGTTTGCAGACTGGTGGCTAAAGAGCGGCTAGAACAAGAACTATTACTTGTTGTTTTTTTGGAAGGCGCTAAAGCGCTCGCTCCTACCTCGCTCTAGGGTTTTAATCGAGGCGGTAATAAGCAGGTCGGCTGCACTCGCTGCAAGTTTTTTTCCGCGCGTAAGGGCTCTCGCTACAGTCGATCAAGCGCTGACAGTCGGGATCATTTGTGTGCGGTGCGCATTCTCTGCAAAAGTAAGTATTTTGGGGACGACCGCCCTTAGCTCCATTTGCCCTAGCTGCGGCTGCTTTCGCTTCAGTTTTAGCAGCACCACCCTTGGCGCCATTGCCTGCCATGATGGCATATAAGCCAGGCTCAGCCTGCCGATTGAGTTGATTGATAATCTGGCCCAGTTCTTCGCGGCATTGCTGCAAAAGCTCAAGCCGTTTGTCTGAGTCACTTTCGGCATCTTTGAGCTGTTCGTAAATGAGCCACAGTTGGTGGCGAATGTCGTCAGGCATAGTGTTTGAACCTCCAAAAGCGAAAACCCAAGCGGCTTAGGTATACTATAACCCAAGCGGCTTAGGTTGGCAACAGTCGCCGGCCGGCCCTGACTAGACGCGACTATTTGCGATCATCCAGCAATTCCACAACAGAGCGCCCAGGGCATCGGCAATTCGGGCAATCTTCTTGATGGAAGGATTGACCTCGGCACGCTCGATACTGCCAATATAGGACTTATCGAGTCCCGATTCAGCAGCCAAGAACATTTGGGACCATCCAAGTCTTAGCCGGAATTGGCGAATGCGTTTACCGAGAGTTTTAACGATGCGTTTTTCTTGATCCATTGACTGCAAATGTCCGCCAGCCAAGGGATATCGTCGACCGAAGATAATCGGTCATAAAACGCCAAAAAACAAACAGGCTGGACATCTTAGCGTCTATAATTGCGCGTAATGAATTACGCAAGGCGCCAAAATGACTAAGCAAAAGATTTTGATAGTTGATGATCTGCCGATTCTGAGAATCGGAACGGCAATAACGGTTCGAAGTTTTGGCTTTGAAGTAGACGAGGCGGCAAGCGCAAAGGAAGCCTTGGCAAAGGTGAAAGAGAGTCAGTATGCGGCTATCATCATGGATTGCCACATGCCGCACATGGACGGTCTGGAGTGCGCAGCGAAAATACGAGAACTGGAGAAACAGACAGGAAGACACGCACTGATAATCGGCTTTAGCTCAAGCAGTGAACGCGACATACGGGATCAGTGCTTGAAAGCAGGCATGGAAGAATTTTTGTCAAAAGATTGCAGCGCTGAGAAGCTGAGAGAAGTGCTAAACAACTGCCTTTTGGAGGCTGATAAATTGACTGCATACCCCAAAAATGGTAGGGCGGGCGGCTGAACTAGGATATTATCGGACTTAGGCTAAAAATTGAAAGCTGAAAAGCCTCATTCTGTGGGGCTTTCGTGTTTGTATGAAACATAATGTGCATTATAGGCGCCACTCGAAAAGCGTTTTAGAAATGGCTTCGCGCTGGTCGCCACATACGCCACGGATGATCGTTGGTGATGGGCGGAGGAATGGCACCAGACTTTACCGTAATGCCGTCCCAGTTGTCTAAAAGCCACATGCATTCGGCTATTTTGTTGACAGGAAACATGCCGGATTTCCCTGTCAACACTGCAACCGTGATACCAAGCCGCTCAGCAAAGGGGGCTTGGGGGATCTTTTTCTTTTTCAACTCATCGATGAGCCAATAAAGTTTTATCGGCGGAGGTTTTTTCGGTGGCCTTACATGCAAACCGGTCCGCTCCATTAACTTCAACTCCATCACTACAGCTTGGATTATTGGCGGCTTTGCAGCGCGTGTAAAGTGAGCCAATGAATATCCTGTAGATAGCGTACATGCCAAAACTTTGACAAAAGATCGGAGAAGAATAGTACTCAGTACTTCTTCAGATCTTCCCCGCTAATATACCGAAACAAGGCGCAGGCTGGCTTACCATGGCTTTTGAAAATTCATCCGAACAATACAGACCAAGAGAAGTGCATCAACCAAGCACTGTGGCATTACTTCCGAGCAACTCTGATTATCAACATTTTTTCAAACCAGCAACTAAGACCGGCTCTGACCCTGCATTCCTTGACTTTGGGAATGCAAATATTTACGGCGATAACAGCACAAAACTGGCCCAGGATGTTCAATTTCCGCTTATGCCGACTTTGGTTCCAAGCCCAGAGCAACTCGGCATCACCAAAGAAACGACAGTAGTTGCCGCAGAAATTGCTTGGAAAATGGGCACAGCGCTTAGCAAAGAACACCCTATAGAAGGACAAGAAGATGCCCTTATGGCAGCTACTACAGCTAGCGATTCGAAAGCCTGGGAACACGCCGCTTCCACCTTCCCTCAATTAGCGGATATTCCGACCAATTTGCTGAAGGCTTACGTTCGCAATGAACTTGCGTTCTATGGACGCGAAGATCTTGCCCAAGATGTTGCTGCTGCTGCCGGAGAATCTCTGGGAATCACTCCACCAACTCTAGGTATGGCTCAAATTACAGTCAAAGGCATCGACGAATTTGAAAAAAAATATCCGCAGTTGCGGGCATTTCTCGAATCCAAAGGCTACTCTGGACCTGGACATGAAATGCGCGCGCTACTCGATCCAGAATGCGTACCGATGATAGTAGCCGCTAAGACCGCATCTCTCGTTGACGACTTGCAGAAGCATGGCATTAAACACCCAACAAAAGAGCAGCTTGCATATGCATATAATCCCGATGTCTACTCCTATTCGAATGGACATGGCGGACATGACTACAAAACCCTGTACCAGGGCGCCGTTTACGCTTCAAAAGCGCAACATTGGGACCAGCAAAAAGAATATTACGCGAAAGATCGCAATGTCTGGGACAATTCGAACGAGGTAAAGAACGTCCTTTCATGGCTGAACAAAGTCTGAAACGCAAAAAAATTCCTATCTGGGTTTGTATGCTCATAGTTTTGGGTTGTACCGGTCTGGCGTTCTGGATCTTTGGAGGACAGCATTACATCGCCCATCACGCTGATATCGACTATGGGCATTTTCATCACGTAGAAGATGAAACTAATCTGTTGAACTGGTTTTTCTATTTGCTTGAAACTGGCGTGTTAGCTGGTGTTTCAGCGCTTTTACTCTCTAGTTTGACAGTGATACTGATCAACTACAGAATCGGTAGGGACTCTGATAGTCAAGCGTTGTGACAAAGATCGTTGCGGCATATAATCCGCTTGATGACTAAACCCGCGCCAAATTATCAGACGATTGAGGCAACTTCCACTGAAGGGCTGCAAG
>JBBRMC010000107.1:0-9134 GCA_038231055.1 Leptolyngbyales cyanobacterium | reverse complement strand
GTTGTCTCCGACGTGTCCGATCTCCTTCGCTTCGATCTGATAGCCTTTGCTACCTTCTCTATTGTTCTGGTTCATTAGGGGCTATCTGGGGTGATGAACTGGAATAAAATGCTATTTGGTGTAAGTATCGCCAACGTGGTCGATCCGATCTGCTTCGATTTGATATCCCTTTGCCTGATCGCGATTAGTCTGCTGCATCACGATGTTTTTTTGAGTTTGGCTGCGATCGAGAGTTTGAATCTGCTGGGCAATCTGCCGTACTTCGGCTGCAAATTCCGGCACCGTTTTCATTTCATCTTCCAGATAAACCGCCAACGTCTGAGCCGATTCGGGAGTTTTCTCCGTTTCAACCGTTGCGAGTGCGCGTTCTGCCCGTTTATCGCCTTTAAAGCGAGTCGCGATCGCATCCCACAAGCTTGTCACTAATTTTTTGCCGACTTCTCCAGCCGTTCCTTCCGTAAACTTCGTAACTAGAAGCGATGCGATGAGTGCGGCGGTGATAGGGTCTGACATCGATTTGACACGAAGAAACTACGCTTCTCTTATAGCTCATAGTTTCTTCTCTTGTAGAAATACGCGATCGACATCAAGATTACTTCTGAATAATGCAACTTGCCTTCAGCAACGTTAGACTCTGGCTCTCAAAAACGACACACTCATTAGCTCGATTTGCCAACGCAGAGATTTTCCCCTGTTGCAATCGGCTCAACGCTTGACTAAAGGCTGGCTCAAAGCTTTGCAGCCAAGGTTTATTGAGCAAATATTCAGGCGTGAAAGTAGTCCGATCGAGCAGCCAAAAATCAATCCCGTATCTCTCAATCATCTGCTGAATAGGGACTAAATCTTGACTATATTGAGCCTCAATCAACTCAAGACTTCGCTGACGAATTTGGCGATAGTAACCCAGATGAAACGGTAGAGCATATTCTTTGCCGATTAACACCGATCGCTGTGCAAACGTCGGAATATTATTTGCCTCATCTGAGAGAGTCGCGACCAGGCTATCTAGAGGCTGTTTTTGCAGAAATTTATATAGCTCACCTTCTCCAGACACTCGATAGTTTGTGGCAGGAAAGTTAGCCGAAAAACTTGGAAATAGAATCAGCAATGCCCCAATGAATCCGGTGAGTGTCAGTCTCCAAACTAAAGGTTGCCAACGGTGAGAACGGGCGAGGTCTTCACACTTGAGAAGTAGGGCATCTAGCAAAACGGTCAGCGTGATACCTGCGGCGATCGCCAACACCATTCGCCAAGTGTGCGTCGTATATCGAGTCGGAAAAAACAGTTTGAGCAGCAGTGCATGAGCCGCAAAAAAAAGTCCTAGAGAGACGAGAGACGTTTGCGCTAAGATGCTGACTTCACGTTTGAGATGTCTGATTAAGGGGAAACGAACCGAATTTTCAGCGACGATCGCTAGACCCAATCCAGTCCAAATCAACGGCGGCAATAACGGCGGCAAAATTCCGCTATGCTGCCCGGTGAGCCAAAATCGCCAAAGATTAGAGTCAAAATAGGGATGCCGTCCACTGGGATAAAATTCTGGCATCGTCAATGCCTCAGCTTTGGTCACGATCGGGTTAAACTCCGCAGACGAAATCGCATAGGGCAACAGTGCCAGAAATCCCAATCCGGTGGCGACGGCAAAAAAAGGAATGCGTTCTCGCTGGAGATGAGGATGCCAACGTTCCCAGTTGCAAAGCCGTAGGAAGAAGACTCCGATCGTGATAAAAACCAAAGGGGGATAAATTATGGCTTGGAGCACGATCGTGGCAATTACACCAATGCGATTATGCCGCAGCAGGTAATATAAAAACGCTAGAAATAACGAATAAACAAATGCTCTAGGAGTCGCTGAACACAAATCATCTCTAAACCAAAGACTTTGATTTAGCAACAGCATCGATACAAAACCAGCCGCAGGAATGGGAAATAGTTGTAAACAAACTCCGAATCCATAAAGAGTTGTGATAATGCTAATCACGATCGGCAAAAGTTTACTTAGCAACAACGGCTCAATGCCAAAGTTTGCGATTAGATGATAAATTGCTGCATATCCAGGCGGTGTGATCGATTTGAAATAGTCTGCAATCAAATCGTGAGGGAATAGAGAGGGATTGATAAATTGCTGCATCCAAAACACATACTCTCGCGCATCGTCTTGAACAATGTATTCTGCTCTAAACGCTTTTTGCAGCCCTAGACAGCCGTAATAGACAGCAAAAGCGAGACTGAGACTCAGCCAAACTGCAATCTGCTTATAGCGATCGATCTGATCAGTCGGAGTGGTTAAAAGCCGACGCAAACGCGAGACTAGCATGGGGAATTTAGTAGAATTTAATCCGATTTTCTACTGTAGAGCTTTTTCAAATCATTCTCTTAAAACTTGCTCATAACAGTGTCCCGCGTGCTCCCAGGTGTAATGAGTTTCTACAAACGATCGAGCTGCGTGAGACATCTGATCTCGCAGCGAAGGATCTTCAAAGAGCCGAGCGATCGCCCCTACATACTCATCAACTCGATTTGCCCGCAGTGCTCGTAATGGAGTCTCGATCGCTAACCCTTCTAAGCCTCGATCGCTGGCAACGATCGGGGTTCCGGCTGCCATTGCTTCTAGTGTTTTATTTTTGATTCCAAATCCAGTTCGCATCGGAATCACGCAAACAGTTGCTTGATGCAAATAGTCCGCCATTGAAGGAACGCGACCCGTCACCTTAACACCAGGACGATCGCCAAGCTGCAATACTTCCGGGGTCGGACGTGCTCCTACTAATGCGATCGTGGTATCGGGATAGGTTTTCTGCAACTCAGGCAGAATTTCTAAACATAAAAACTGGGCAGCATCGATGTTGGCTAAGTTATCCATTGCTCCTATAAAAATGAGTTTGTGTCCATTCGGATCGGTGGCGCGATAAGGAAATTCGGTGAAGTCTACCCCGTTGGCGATCACTTGAAACTGAGCCGTGGGGTTAAACGCCTTTAATTGTTCTCGATCGTCGTCTGTCGTCACCACAATATTTGAGAATTTATTACAGTATCGTTGTTCATAGCGTTTAAGAAGCGGCAGATTTAAGCGATCGCGCCATTTATTTTCTGATGTGTGAGTCTGTAATTGATTCTTACACGTTCCATAAACTGAGCTATGCACATTCACGACAGTACGGATTATTTTTTTCCACTCAGGACGCACATAGATTTCATTCACACAATGCTCGCAGGTAACAACCTTATAGTGATCGGATTGAATCGCTAGATCGACCCAATCTTGCATTTCTAGCGAATAGGAAGACAAGACGCTAGGCGGCGTTCCCTCTTGTAAGAACTGGCTAAATCGCTGAATTTTTGAGAAAACCCCCTGCTGAGAAGCGGTGTGATCAGGACGATCGAACACGACTAATTCCGCAACCCATTCTTGCAATGCTTTGATGTCAGCATTAGTCACATCCGGCGATTTCAGCGTTGCTAGCGTGACTTGGTGATGGCGACTCAAATATTTCAGCAGATTAAAGGTTCGTACTTGCGTGCCTCCCTGAGTGGGTGGATAAGGAAACGTTGCCGAGAGCATCAAAATTTTCATCACCAGAGCCAAAAGGACTGAGTTAACTGAGATCTTGCACCTGATTAAAACTCCCTCGTTTCTGGCATTCACCCGCCCGTAATTGAAAATCACGGTCTAACAGTGCGAAGTCCCTGAAGGGACTGAATACCTCAAACCTTCTCCCAGTCCCTTTAGGGGACTTCGCAAGGCTAGCCCCGACTTTTAGTCCGGGGCGGGACAGAATCGCAGCGAAGAGGCGGGTGCAAGATCTCAGTTAATGTACCCGTTTTACGAGGTGCAGCGATTGCCTGTGCAAACCTTGCCACTTTGGTCAATATTAGAGGCAGTTCACTGATTCAGCTTTATGATGTCGATCGTTAGCATTTGCATTCCGACTTTTAATCGCAGAGAGTTATTGGCGATCGCCGTTGACAGTGTGCTTCAGCAAACTTACCAAGATTTTGAACTGATCATCTGTGACGATGGCTCAACCGACAGCACATCTGACCTAATGGCTCAGTTCAGCGATCGCCGGATTCACTACATCCGACATCCTCAAAATATTGGCAAAAGTAACAATATGATTTCTGGCTTTCAAGCCGCCACTGGAGAATATTTTATTAAATTCGACGATGACGATCGCTTGACTCCCAGCTTTTTAGAAAAAACAAGCGAACTACTCAATCAAAATCCGCACATTGATTTTGTCGGCACCGATCATTGGGTGATCGATTCCAATACGAATCGCGACGAAAATTTGACTAGTTTGAACTCTCAAAAATGGGGACGATCGGAACTGCCTCAAGGAATAGTTAAAAACCTATTAGAAGCAACCTTCGTCAAACAAAGCTTTCAGATTGGGGCAACGCTTTTTCGACGAGAGAGTTTGACTGACGTTGGCTATATGCGATCGAACATTCAAAACTGCGAAGACAATGATCTACTGGTTCGGCTTGCATTAGCAGGAAAACAAGCTTATTATTTGCCCGAAAGACTTATGGAATATCGGTTTCATGCAGAGCAGCAAGGACTCGATCGAGAGATTCCATATCTAAAAGACAAACTCAACTATTTAGAAAGCTTTCAATTTGATTCAGAAAAAATAGAGAAAATTCGCCACGATCGCCTCTTAGAAACTAAACTTCTGCTCGGACTTCGACTGATTCAAACCGGAGACACTCAAGAAGGACGATCGCTCATTTCTCAAGGAAAATCAGCATCACCCACCAAAGCCCAAATCGGACTCGCATTATCTCGATTACCTGTGCCTCTACGACAGAAAGTATTGACTGTTTTAAAGCAGATAAAAACCTCTTAAAGGTGTTTTTTTGAGATTGGTGGCGAAGTGATGATGCCCTGCGTTAAGCTACGATCGTGGTTTACCTGCGACAGGAATTAATCTATGAGCCTCGTTTTAGAGCATGAGACACCGCCTCTCCGGGAAGATGAAACCGGAGCAATTCGGGTTGGAAATTCAAGGGTTTTGCTGGAGATTGTGATCCGATCGTTTCAAGATGGCGCATCTCCTGAGTCTATTGTTCATCGATACTCAACACTGTCGCTGTCCGATGTCTACAGCACAATTGGTTACTACCTTCGACACCAAGATGTTATAAAAACCTACTTAGATCAGAGAGAACAGCTAGCTGACTCTGTAGAGCGACGGTTATCCCTTGATCAACCTGACTTGAGTCTCATTCGTTCTCGCTTGTTGTCTCAACAGCAGTCTCAGCAGTAGTTGTGTTGAGCTTGTTAAGCGATGAGAACTTTAATGGTGACATTATTCGGGGACTGTTTCTACGTCAACCAAATCTCGACTTACTTCGGGTTCAAGATGTGGGTTTGAGGGAAGCAGACGATCCAGCTATTTTAGATTGGGCAGCCAGTAATGAGCGCATTCTTCTCACCCACGATCGTGCAACCATGCCAGACTTTGCTTATGAGCGCTTAGTTAGAGGAGAACAGACGGCAGGGTTATTCATAATCAATGACCGAATGCTTGTTCGACAAGCGATCGATGAGTTGTCACTGTTGATAGATTGCAGTGAGCAGGCAGAATGGAAAGGAATTGTACTATATCTACCTTTATGAGTGTTATTATTCAAGCCAAATTAGGAAAACTTAGAAGAATTATTTTCAATGGAGACGAATATGGATTCTAATCAAAGAATAGACTATCTATATAAAGAGTACGCTCGGTTGAATGAGAAGCTTGAGGAGCATATCAAAAGTAGTTTTGATGACTTTAAGCTTTTAGGAGCAGCTAGTGCATCTATAATTTTTTGGAAGCCTATTGCCGATTTAATCGTATTAGCTAATCCCAAAATTAACTATAGTGGGCTTGTATTTCTAGGTTTTCTAAGTCTACTTTTAATTTTTGTACTGGTTGGATTCGCATCCTTGGTTAGAACGACTTATATATATTCTGTTTCTTCTAATCTTCTCAGCTTTGAGCAAGAAATTAGAAAAGAACTTAACGAAGCGGAGCATTCTCAAGTCTTTGGCGTGAATCTTGGGAGAGATACCGTGAAGTTTTCTACGGCTTATCGCTTAACCTATGGAACTACTTTAATAATTCTTGCTCTTGCAATAACCCTCATACCGTTTGCAATCTTATGCTATGTAAATATCCTTTACGCTGTGGTCTATTTGTTCTTAGCATCCCTAGCTTCTATAATCTACCTTCAAGTAGCCAGAAAACTGACTAGAATTTTCTTCAACGAATTTAGGTTTTTTTAGTTATTAGCTGTATTTAACCCAAACATTTTATTCAAGACGCAATTCGCTCCGTAGTTTTTGCAAATCTTCAATTAAAGCTTGACCCCATTTTGCCGCTAAATCAGTTTGAGTAAACGGAATCTCGATCGAGCCATCTCGATCTAAAACAAACTGCAATACGATCGCTTTCCCCTTACTCGGAGGCGATTGCAGATCTGCCGTTTGCCCGTCTACTAAAAGGTGAATCGATCGCACATCTTTCAGCGAAAACGTTTGCAAATTCATAGGTTCCTTGCGGGTCGGCTTGCCCCAGGTGAGTTTGTCGCCCTCTTGACCCAACACAGCATAAACATCATATTTGGCACGCTGAAATGTCTCAGCCCAAGTACGGTAGGCTTCTATTTTTTGATATTCATTTCGACCTGCCCACGCTAGACCGATAAACGCCGCTAACAAAGGCAGCCAGAGAAGTCCGTGGATCATAAAGTTGAGATTTGACTAGGGTAGCCTCCATCCTAACCAAGTCTTTAACTTAAAACTCAAAGCTCAAAATCTCAATGAACTCTGAGTTATCTTGGTAGACAAGCAAGACCTCAGATAGGTGTTTATGAGAAAGCTAGGGTTGGTGGGCTTATTTTTAGCAGGGTTGATTTGGGCGATCGCAAGCTTTTCGGGCTTGGCAGCGCAAGGCACCTATGACAGCATCGTTCTAGATTTTAGAGAAGACGTTGATGCGGCTCAAATCGAGCAACAGATCGAGATAATCGCTCAAAAATACAACGTCCGTCCTCGCCTCAACAGTGAATTCTCACAGCCCGACCACCTTTACATCATTAAAGGTGACAAAACTATCCTCAACGCTCTCAAACACTCTGACCTTAGGCAATACACCGAATATATCGAGCCAGACTACATCTACAGCATTCCAGAATCTCAGGATTCTAAGATGACTGTCCCGATTAGCAAAGAGACAAATCCGATTCAGGCGACGGGACAGGCTCCCAACGACCCCATGTATAGTCAGCAGTGGAACTTGCACAGCATCAACGTTGAGTCGAGTTGGCAAGACACAAAAGGCAAAGGCGCAACCGTAGCGGTGATTGATACCGGAATTTCAGACGTGCCTGACTTAAAGGAAACAAAATTCGCTAAAGGATACGATTTTGTCAACGATCGAGAAGATGCTAAAGACGATAATGGTCACGGCACTCACGTCGCAGGCACGATCGCCCAATCTACCAACAACGGGTTTGGAGTCGCTGGAATTGCCTATGAAGCCACTCTCATGCCCTTAAAAGTTCTTAGCGCTAGTGGCGGCGGCACCGTTGCCGATATTGCCGAATCGATTCGATTTGCGGCAGACCACGGCGCGAATGTGATCAATATGAGCTTAGGCGGCGGCGGTGAAAGCTCGGCAATGGCAGAAGCGATCGACTATGCCCACAAAAAAGGCGTTCTGGTTGTTGCGGCTGCCGGAAACTCTGGTCAGAATTCAGCCTCTTATCCGGCTCGTTATCCTCACGTTTTGGGGGTTGCCGCTTTAGATTCTTCAGGGCAAAAAGCAGCTTACTCTAACTTCGGCGCAGGTGTAGATATCTCGGCTCCGGGCGGCTCCACATCAGGAGACAACGCAGCAGGGGGCATCTTGCAGAACACGATCGACCCCTCGACCGGAGAATCGACGTTTGCGGCATTTCAAGGCACTAGCATGGCAGCGCCTCATGTGGCTGGCGTGGCGGCTCTCGTTAGCGCATCGGGCGTAAAAGATCCCGATGAAGTGGCGGCGGCGTTAACGCAGTCTGCTCGCAAGGTGCAAGACGACGAACTCAACCACTTTGGGGAAGGCAAGCTTGATGCAGCCGCAGCCGTAAAGCTGGCACTCAAAGGCAAGATCACCTTCAATGATTTCTTCCAATGGCTGCGCGATAATGGCTATCTCAATCCCCGCTTCTGGATCGATGGAGGTGTAGTGGCGTTAGCTCCTAAACTGGCGATGGTGGTCGGTTCTTATCTGCTGGCGTTCTTCTTGCGAAACTATTTTCCCTTTGCCTGGAGTTGGACAATGGCATCTGGTTTAGTTGCCGGAAGTTCGGGATTGTTCTTTCTCAAAGGCATTTATATCTTTGACTTGCCCCAGGCTCCTTTGCGGGTGCTGGGTAGCTCGATTCCTGAGTTGGGTAGCTCGATTCAGGGAAGCGGCGCACTGAACCCATTATTTGCGAGTGTGCTGATTCCTCTAGGGCTGGTGGTGCTGTTGTTGGGTCATGCTCAATGGAAATGGTTTGCGATCGGGTCTACGATCGGAGTTACTGCCTGTCTTGCGGTGAGTGCGGCGATCGATCCGCAACTCATGTGGTTGGGCGATGGTGCCCTCGCACGAGGCTTTCTGATGGTGAATGCGCTGCTATGCTATGGCTTAGTTTGGCTTGCGATTAAACCAGGAGACAAAATTGCATGAGTACCACTGTAAAAGGCGTAATCGATCGTAAAGGGTTTGGCACCGGAACCTGGGCGATCGACTCCGAAGAAGGGCAGACCTATGAGCTGCACAAACCGCCGAGTGAGCTACAAAAAAAAGGGCTAAAGGTCAAAATCGAGGGCAAGATTCGCGATGATGTCATGACTCTGGCGATGATCGGTCCTGTTTTAGAAGTTCAGAAATTCGAGATTCTCAAATAGATGAATGTTCGATATCAAGACTTTCTGATTCGCGATTGGGAAGACCGCGATCGACTTCTAGCGGCTGAAATCATTCGCTCAGTTTTGGCAGATTATGGGCTGGGCTGGGAACCGTTGGGAGCCGATCGCGATGTGCTGGAAATTGAGCAGTTTTATCAAGCAACGGGCGGCGAATTTTGGGTGATTGAGCAAGCGAGTCGGT